>MEUV01000019.1 GCA_001772575.1 candidate division WWE3 bacterium RBG_19FT_COMBO_34_6
CTTTTGGATCAAAAATACACATGTAGTGATCTCTCCTACATGTTTGATGATTTTATGCAAAATCGGGGACGTAATATAGTAAGGAAGAGATCCGATAATCTTAAATTTTTTATCGGGCGTAAAAACGGGTAGCCAATCTAAAATGTTTTGGTTAATGATTTTAAAATTACTCTTACTACTACACAAATTCTTTAGGTCATTTATAAATCTGCTGTCGTATTCCACAATAAAAAATTCTGTATCCATAATATTAACCTGGGATAATAAGATCTCTGTTAGAGCTCCTGTACCTGCGCCTATCTCTACCACAACATCATTTGGTTTCACCTGCAAACTTTCCACCATCAGACCTTTGATTCCTTTATTTACCAAAAAATTTTGACCTAATGATTTTGTTAATTTATACATAAATTATTCTTCAGGTGCGGTTGTAAGCAAATAAATATTTGTATATCCTGTTCTCCATTCTCCTCTGGAAGCATCTTTATAGCCAAGATCGATTTTCTCTCCTTTGACTGCGCCTCCAATATCTTCAGCACGACATAGACCATACCCCTCAACATAAAAATTCGTACCTAAAGGAATTACTTTTGGGTCTGTGGCACAAACACCCTTTTTCACCTCTGTACCGCTATAAGTCCGCCCTGTGCACCCGATACAATTAGCATCATATTTGGTTGCCCACACCCTCATTTTATACCAATACTTTATCCTGCCGACATCAGGTGTAGAAAAAATCTTCCAGATAATTTTGGTGCCTTTGGCGATCACCTCATCAGTAGGGTCTTCGATACTTGTTGAGGTCAGTGTTTTATCTATAATTTCATCTACCCAATAAGTTAGTAAATATTTGTATGTTTTTAATCCATCTTCTCCTTCGTTTATTACTTTCTCCGTACCGTACTCCATATCGTTATCTTTTTCGTACTTAGTTTCGTATGGAATTATTTCATGTTCTTCAATTTCTTTTTGGTCAAAGGCGGTTTGAGTTTTTATTTCGATCTTATTTTCTATATTAGCTGTTCCAAATTTATCTTCTTCCCAATATCTATAAGTAGATGTGCCTAATACATTTGCGGGGGTATACGTAAGTGTAAAAAATAAGAAAGTATATAAAAATAAGATTAAAAAAAGTATCCTATGCATATAATCACCAACTAAAATTATTCCTATCAAACTCCAGATCGTCCAAAACCTTGTTTAGATCAAAACTTGTGCTTGAGATATTTTGTTGTTTCACCCCTATACTTTCCAAAATCTCGCCCGGTATTTCCAACAAAAATCTTGAGGGTAGGTTATTTTGTCTTAATCCAAAATACATTCGGCTGGATGCTCTGGTAAAAAATACTTTTTCCTTAGCTCTTGTTATTGCAACATAACAGAGTCTTCTTTCCTCTTCTATCTCCTCTTTTTCCATTATAGATTGGGAGTGAGGAAAAAGTCCTTCCTCCATACCTATAATAAATATAACCGGAAATTCCAAACCTTTTGAAGCATGTATGGTCATTAAGGTCACGGCGTGGTATTTATCCGGTTCAGCCTTATTGGAACTTTCAATAAGACTTACATTTTCCAAAAAATCTTCGAGTTTTACAAATTTCTGCGCTACCGTTCTCAACTCCTTTATATTCTCAATTCTATATTGACCTTCGTCGGTGCCGTCATTTAAAAAATCCAGATATTTTGTATCATCCAGCACCATATCCATTAGTTCCAAAGTTGATAAGTTTTCTTTCTGACCGATCCATTTTTTAATCGGGAGATTAGATTTTTCTTCAACCTCATCAATATCCCATTTATTTTTTTTAAGAATCTCTACGGATTTTTGACCAATCTTTCTAGGAGGAACATTAATTACCCTTTCCCAAGAAACACTATCTTTAGGATTATGAATTATACGTAAGTATGCAGTAATATCTTTAACTTCTTTTCTGGAATAAAAACGCAATCCTCCGATAATTTTATAAGGAATATTATTTTTAATAAAATGCTCTTCCAAATTTCTTGATTGTGCGTTGGTGCGATAAAGTACTGCGATATCACGGAAGTCGTGTCCGTGTTTAATTTTGTCCAAAGTTTGATTTGCCACAAACTCAGCTTCCTCATATTCCGAAAATCCCAAAAAATTACCAAGCTTATCCCCCTCTCCCTGTGTTGTCCATAAATCTAATGAGATATGAGTTGAATTATTTTTGATAACATTTTTTGCAGCATCCAGAATATTTTGTGTGGACCGATAATTTTGTTCCAGATTATAAATTAGAACATCTTTGTAATCGGTTTGAAAATTAAGAATATTACGGTAGTCTGCTCCTCTAAAACTATAAATTGCCTGGGACATGTCACCTACTACATATAAATTTTTATTTTTTTGGGCTAGCATTTTAGTTAAGACGTATTGGGCCTTATTTGTGTCCTGATACTCATCAACCAAAATGTGTTGGAATTGATCCTGATATTTTTCCAAAACATTCGGGTATGCACGAAATAATTTTACTAATTCAAATAGCAGATCATCAAAGTCCAAAGCATTGTTTGTTTTTAATCTCTTTTGATATTCGTAGTATATTTTGGCTGTAGTTTTATAAAAATATCCATATGCACTGCTTTCATACTCCGAAGGCCCGACAAGCTCGGCTTTTGCTCCGGAAATTGCATTTGCCACAGAGGTTGGTTTGATATTTTTGCTATCAATGCCAAAATCTTTAATTATATTTTTTATTACGGACAAAGAGTCATCCTGATCGTAAATAACATAAGAAATGGAAATACCTGCATGAAATCCGTCTTTTCTTAGTATTCTTGAAGAAATTGAATGAAACGTACCAATAAAGGATAATTTAATTTTTCCTTTTAAAAGTTTTGCAATTCTTAATTGCATTTCCTGAGCGGCTTTATTGGTAAAAGTAACACATAAAATATTTGTAGGATCAACTTTATGATGATTTATAAGATAAGCAACACGGTGAGTTAAAACTTTGGTTTTACCGCTTCCCGGGCCTGCAACTACTAAGGCTGGTCCATTAAGATGTTTGACTGCTTTTATTTGTTGTTGATTTAAATTTTCAAAAAATTTTGAATAAATTTTCGTATTCTTTTCGGCCATATACAGATTTTAGCATACAAAATCTAAATAAAAATATAAATACTATAAGTTGCTATTATTCTGCAATTGTGAGAAAATGCCCATTAATAACCTAATAAAAAGGAGACAAGATTATGGATGAGGATATGTTTAAGATTGGTTGTTTCGCGCTAATTGTACTAGTTGTTGTCGTTTTTATCGGCGTGTTTTCTATCTTTGAAAGTTACGTAAATCCTGAAACCATACAAGGTACGGTAGTTGATAGCTATATAAAAAGATATGGAGAATCGGATTATTTCCATGTAGTCGTGCAATTTGATAACGGATCCAAGGAGATATTCCAAAATCGGGATGCACTTTGGTTCGGTAAATTCAACTCTGCCGATGTCCAGCAAACCATAGAGATTGGTAAAAGATATGAATTTGATATACGTGGAACGCGCTGGCCTTTAATGAGCTGGTTTAGGAATATCGTTGAAGTTCATCCTATTACAAAATAAATATTAAAAAATAAAGCCGCTTTTTGAATTTTATAATTCTTAAGCGGCTTTTTATTTGCCTTTATTTGTTATGTAAATCTGCTAACAAATTTTTTAATCTTTCTTCGGTCAAATATTCTATAGGGATGTCTCCCTCCCTTCCAGTATGATTAACTCTGCACCATAAGTACCGAAGTTGATACTCTTTATCCATTAAAAGTAGTGTTAAAACAAAATAAGAAGTTTTTGGATCAACAACTTTACCATTACCGCGTTGGTGTATCGACCACCCCATCCATGAAAAAGTTCCGATTAAAATGCAGGGGTGCGCGGTACTCCATTTATCCGAAAAATTTAGAAAGTTAAAAAAATATGCTTTGTACAAACCAAGACCGCAATATTCATTTTTTATTAGAAATTCCTTTTTTTGTTCTCTAAAAGTCGGTTCCTTGACACAAGACAACTCCATACCCGGATAAATAAATCTTTGTAGCTCGCCCATTACTTTTGTAATAAAGGAAAATCTAGTAAAAATTTGTCTTTCCGCCCATACCAATTTTTCGTATTCCAACGCCCTTTTATGCTGTTTCTCGAGCTCTTTAAAATCAATTTCTTCAACCTGACCAGCTGATTTTTTCATTTCAAACTCCTTATATACTGTGATCTTTGTATTTATTATAGGTTATTTTACATCAGTTGGGCTTTTTTTTCAAACAGAAAATGAGGTCGGGTGTAATCTCCCACCCGCACATACCTGAAAGCTGTGTTCGGCATGATGTTTTTTGAAAACAAGCGTAAGTTTCCAGATATTCACATGTGGTTATAATATTTTCCTTTGAACATATTTGGGAGCTGCATCCTGTAGCTTTACACTCGCCGTTATTATTTTGATTTATTTTTATACTTGTATACATTTTGTCAAAAATATCCAATACTTCTTTTTTGTCATTATCAGAAATATTTTCTATATTTTTAAAAAGTTCAAGTGAAAATAACCTCTCTCCATCATAAATATTATATTTTGCTAATACCGATGGATTTTCTTCTATAATTTTTTCTCTTGCAGCAGCACCGGATAAATTTACTACTTTTATAGAAAAGTTGTTGTTCTTTGCAGACCCAAAAATAGTTGCGTTTTCAACAACATCATATTTCCAATAGATCGGATAATTTATGGAATAATTTAAGTTTTTATCTTCATAGAGTTTTTGTTCATTTTTTATTTGTTTATCCAAACTATCAATAACAGGCTGCTCTATATAGTCAACCGTTTTATTCATAAAAAATGATGTAATTACTCCAAGTACCAGCAAACTACATAGAATGATCACTACAATATTTATAATACTTTTACCCCTCATAAAAAAAGTATAACAGGAATATTCAGAAATCTTTATAAAATATAGTATAGTTTGCACATGCGAACTTTATGTCCAAATAAATCAGTGTGCGGTTCGTGCACTCTTTCGGATTTACCATATCAGGATCAGCTAAATTATAAATTAAACGAGATTAATAATTTTATAAAAAATAAAGATCTTGGAATTACTAAAATAAAAAAAATAATCCCCTCGCCACAAACAGACCACTACAGAAACCGTATGGATTATGCCATAAGCTACCGGGGAGAGGTCGGACTTAAACAAAAAGGTAAATGGTGGAAAATAATTGACGGACATACTTGTTTTATTGCTGATTCACAAATCGAAAAAATGTTTTTTACATTCAGGGATTGGGTTAAAGCATCTGATCTTTCTTTTTATGACAGAAGATCACATTTGGGTCTTTTGAGATATGTAAGCATTAGATCCACAACGTTAGGAGAAACTATGGTAACTGTCGTTACCAACCCGCCGATGGATAAAAAAGAGGAAAATAAATTTTTACAAAAAATAAACGAGCTTAAGAATAAATCCAAAGTCACTTCACTTATTTGGGGTATTAACAGTTCTTTGGCAGATACATCTACCAGTGAAAAAATAATTCCTATTACAAAAAGGGATCACATAATCGAAAATATAAACAGCCACACATACAAAATTACACCAAATTCTTTTTTTCAAACAAATCCGTATGCTGCAAAAATTCTTCAGGATCATGTAAATACTTATGTAAAAGAACAAAAAAATAACACGCTCTTGGATCTATATTGCGGGAGTGGTTTTTTTACTATCGGGGCGGGACAATATGCTAAAAATTTAATAGGTGTGGAAACAATTCAAGAGGCTGTAGACGATGCCAATTGGAATAAAAAACAAAATAATATTACAAATATCAATTTTTTGCATAATAAATCAGAAGAGATAAATTTAAATAAAACTAAGGCAGATATTATTATTGTTGATCCTCCGAGAACTGGTCTTACAAAAAATTTAATAGACAATTTGATGAAAACTGATATCAGACAAATTATTTATATTTCATGCAACTACCAAAAATTTGCGGATGACGCTTATTTACTTTCACAAAAATATAAAATGAAAGAAATCCGGGCAATTGATATGTTTCCTCACACCCCGCACGTTGAGATAGTGAGTTTATTTACAAATTAGATTATAAAAGTTGCATCGTATGTTAATATATTTCTGTATAAATTTAGTTGGAGAAATATATTAATGCTAACCTTACTTGATTTTTATGCAGATTGGTGCGGACCATGCAAATTAATGGCACCAATATTTGATACAGTAAAAAAGGACTATACGGGAAAGATCGAATTCAAAAAAATCGATGTTGAACAAGATTCATCACTTGCAATGAAATACGGTGTAATGGGAATTCCAACCTTTATACTTTTAAAAGACGATAAAGAACTGGATAGAAAGATAGGTGCGATGCCAAAAGAAATGCTTCTTGAATGGCTTAATCACCATCTAAAATAGTATATAATTAGAAAAGAAAAACTATGCCCATAAAAGTCGCGATAAACGGTTTTGGAAGAATTGGCCGAGCTTCATACAAAATTCTTCTGGAAAGGGATGATGCCGAGGTTGTTGCTATTAATGATTTGACCGATCCTCAAACCTTAGCTCATTTACTCAGATTTGATACGGTTTACGGTAGATACGACAAAAAAGTGGATTTGGAGGATGGTAGTTTCGTAGTTAACGGTAAAAAGTCAAAGTTATTTTGTGAAAAAGATCCGCTTAAACTCCCCTGGAAAGACCTTGAAGTTGATGTTGTCTTGGAGTGCACAGGAGTCTTTGTAAAAGACGGCGCCGCGAAGGTTCATATAGAGGCCGGTGCTAAAAAAGTTGTGTTATCTGCACCTGCTAAAGGTGGTAATATACAAACATTTCTAATAGGAGTAAATGACGCACAGTATCTGGGACAAAATATTATTTCCAACGCATCGTGTACCACAAATTGTATAGCACCCGTGATTGCCGTTATTCATAATGCACTTGGAATTAAAAAAGCAACAATGACTACTGTACATGCTGTTACAGCAGATCAGAACTTAGTGGACGGGCCTCACAAAGACTTAAGACGTGCAAGAGCGGCAGATTACAACATAATTCCTACAACAACAGGAGCCGCAATTGCCACCACCGAAGTTATCCCTGATCTAAAGGACAAGTTTGATGGTCTTGCAATTAGAGTACCTGTTTTTGTCGGCTCATTGTCCGATATTACTATGCTTGTTAACAAACCGGCAACCGTAGAAGAAGTAAACAGCCTTTTCATTAAAGCCAAAAATGACCCTTTATACAAAAACGTATTAGATGCAACTTATGACCCATTAGTATCCAGCGATATTATCAAAAGTAACTACTCGGCTATAGTAGACCTATCGGTAACCAGTGTTATTGATGGGGATCTAGTGAAGGTTTTTGCTTGGTATGATAATGAATGGGGATATAGCAATAGACTTGTTGAGTTGGCGGTCATGATATCCAAATAGTAATCGTGATAAAATAGCTTTGAAATGACCAAAAATCTTAAGATATCATTTCCTCAAAAATGTATAGGGTGTGAACTTTGTGTCCTTGAAGTACAAAGACAACTAAAAAAAGTGGGTTTAGAAGGATCTTTTATAAGGGTATTTAAAAAAAAGAAAGATAACAGTGATTTTTTAGAATACATCTTAGAGGTAGACCCCCGTATAAATTCTCTGGACTTAGAAAAAATAAAATCCTCCTGCCCCACAGAAGTATTTGAAATAATAGAAGGAGTACAAGATGGACTTATCGAATAAAAAAGTTTTGTTTATTAACCTCCAAAATAAATCCTTCGAATTAAAAACCTATGCTGATTTAAATAAATTTATCGGTGGAGTGGGGTTGGGTATTAAGTTGATGGATATGTACAAAAATCTAGATCCGTTAATATTTTGTGTGGGTCCTCTGAATGGTTTCTTTCCATTTGTTTCAAAAGCAGCGGTTTTGTTTATGAATGATAATAAACTTGAAGATGTATATCTGGGAGGCTATATGTCCACAAGAATTAAATTTTGTGACCTTGACGCAATAATATTTCATGGAAAATCTGATGACGGAGTAGTGTTGGATATTCTAAATGAAGAGGTGCATTTTAAAAACTCTGACGAAAATCCAAATAATCTTGGTCTTCCGGGTAAAAAAAGCTCTTTAGTATTAAAAGATAAAAAAATTATCCTTGATGAATATTTTGAAGAAGACGGTAGTTTGTTGGCTAATAAACTTAAATCATTAAAAATATTTGGAATTACAATCACAGGAACAAAAGTTTTTATTCCAAAAAATATGGCAAAGTATACGGAGGTTTATAAGACCATATTGGAAAAAACTTCCCAAATTGCAGTTGAAAAAGGATTCTTTCCGTCATGTTCCGGCTGCCCGATGGGATGTGAAAAATCTATTACCGGGGAGAACGGCGGTAATATTCTGGTTCACAGTCTAGTCGCATGCCAGAGTGCTGAAAAAATATATAGCGATGTAGGAACAGTCTTTTCTTGTCTTAATGTTTTGGGTTATGATTACACTCACGAGGATGTTGAAAATTTTAATTATTTAGTTTCGGAGGTATTAAAAAATCTATCATAAATGAAATATATAATTGCTAACTGGAAAATGAATATGAATTTAACCGAAACTAAAAAATGGCTTTTTGATTTTAAAAATATTATTGAAGAAAAAACTTTTAAAAATAAGATTGTACTTGCTCCTCCTTCTGTTTATCTTGAAGAGGTTTCTAATTTTTGTAAAATAAATAATCTTTTTTGCAGTTCCCAGGATGTATCTTTATATGAAAAAGGCGCTCATACCGGAGAGGTCGGAATTTTTGAACTAAAAGATTACTGCTCATTTAGTATTGTCGGACACAGTGAAAGAAAAGAGCCCAGAGAAATAGTTATTAAAAAAACCTTAATTTGTCTTGAGCATAAAGTAACCCCTTTTGTCTGTTTTATAAATAAATTAGATTTTGCCGCCGAAGCTTCCAAAGAGAAAATTATGTGCTGGGAAGATCCATCTAATATTTCTAAAAACGGCATTTATCAAAAAACAAGTATAGAGGATATAGCTAAAATGATGGGTGATTTAAAACAGATCAAAAAAGATACGGTTATTCTTTATGGCGGCTCAGTAAACTGAGATAACATGCGGGATTTAACAAACATTCCGGATATAGACGGGGTGCTTGTAGGTAACGCCGGCCTTGACCCAAAACATTTTTTTGAAATTATCAACACATTTGAAAAATAAATAAAATGAATTATGTAAATTTAAAAATTGATAAAAAGAAAAATATAAAAAAGACTTCATTTTCAAAATATATGATCATTATTTTGATTACTTTTATTTTTGCAGGGGGAGGTATGGTTTTGGCTAAAAAAAGTAAACAATGGTTTAATCCTATTTCTATAATTGCCACGGTGGCTTCTGTTAACCTGAAAGAAACTGACGGTAGAACAAATATATTAATTCTAGGCTCTGATAAAAGAACGGTTGGTAATATTACATCCGAACTTACAGATACACTACTCGTTGCCTCTATCGGCAGGGTTGAGAATGATGTTGTGCTCATCTCTCTCCCAAGAGATTTATGGGTTGAAGATTCCAGGGGAGCAAAATCAAAAATAAATGCGGTCTATACCATAAACAAACAAGATGAGTCTGATAATATTTCCGGAGGAAACGCTACTATGGGTGTAGTGGAAAAAGTACTCGGAGTTCCTGTGCATTATTATCTAGTCTTAAATTTTGAACTATTTAAGGAAGCTGTAGATACCCTCGGAGGGGTAGACATACAAGTCGATAAATCTTTTATTGATTACTATTACCCTATTGAGGGTAAAGAGAATTCCTTTCCCGAGTCAGAAAGATACGAAATATTAAAATTTGAGGCAGGTCCTCAAACAATGAATGGAGAAACTGCACTAAAATATGTCAGATCAAGACAAGGAACTAATGGCGAAGATACTGATTTTGCCAGATCCGAAAGACAACAAAAAGTTATTGCTGCTATTAAAAATAAAGCCTTATCACTAAATACACTAATTAATCCAAAAAAAATAAAGGATCTTTATGATCTTTATGCAGCCAACGTGGATACAAATATCAATTTTAATGATGTACAAGATTTTTATTTATTATCGCAACAAATTAATTTTGATAAAATAATCTCAATAGTGCTGGATGATAGAAGTGCGGCTGACGAGGGTGGTCTTTTATATGCTCCTGAGGATAAACAGCTTTACGGCGGAGCTTATGTACTAATACCAAAAACAGGTAATTTTTCGCAGCTTCATGCATACGTACAAAGATATCTTTTTAGTAAATAATCATGATATACATCATTCATGGCAATGACTATTCAAAATCAAGAGAGCAAGTAATAAGCCTTTATAACAAAACTAAATCTTCACAAAAAATAGAGTTGAAAGGATCTGATATTGATCAAAAAACTTTGAGCGGGGCTGTATTCGGTGTGGATATATTCGGAGAGACTCCTTTTCTTGTACTTGATATTTCCGATTTAAAAAATCAGGCCATCACGGAATTTTTACCAATACTCAAAAAAACTCCGGAAAATATTACGCTGATTATTTTACACAACAAAGAAATTGGAAAAACTAATGAATTTTTAAAAAACGCCCAGTTGCTAAAAGCAAATGTAATTCTGAATAATAAATTCATAAAATCAAACGTTTTTAGATTTGTTGACTTTCTATTTTCAAAAGACCGTAACAGCACATACAGAGAGCTGGGATTTCTACAAGACGAAAGTGCGGATTCGTTCTATATATTCTCCATGATTATTTACGGTTTAAGAAACGTTACAAATGCAAAGTTCCAAACATCCGCCTTCAAAGAAAAATCTGACTTCGTCAGGATGAGGTCCATTAAACAGGCTGCTCTTTTTTCAAAGGAGAATATTTTAAATTTATACGGTATTTTATATGACACGGACTTAAAAATAAAAACCGGAAAAATACCACCCGACATAATGCTTAGTTATACAATTGAAAAAATTATTAATCTATAATTTGTGTATGCCCGAAAAAGTATATTTAAAAGATGAAAGCTTTGACCCGATTTATAGACAGATCAGCCGTGATTTTTATACGAAGACACGTATTTTACCCACATTTCTCATTACATTCGGGATCTTAATATTTATAACACAGGTAGCCGCACCATTAATTATTTTTAAAACACAGGATACTCCTAATAAGATAGTTGACAACGCCACGGTAGTGGGTGTGGCGGCCGGATTTAAAAACTTTGAATTTAATGAGCTTCAAAACACAACCCTATCTGATAAAAGTAACGTTGTAGATAATAAGGTAATCAATATTCCAAAATTTTTTTACCTCTCTATTCCAAAATTAAATATAGATAGTGCCAAAGTTGAAACAAACGCAAAAACACTTGATCCGAGTACTGCTCTTGGACACTACGCCGGCACTTCCCTGCCTGGTGAGGTGGGCAATTCTTTTATTTTCGGGCATTCGGTGTTGCCTTGGTTTTTTAATCCAAAGAATTATAAAACTATTTTTTCAACTCTGGATGAATTAGAAATAGGAGACGAGATATTGGTAAATTTTAATAATAATAAATATAAATATATTGTGGAATCCAAAGAAGAACTTAATCCGAAAGAAGTAAATCCGCTAGCCGAACTAAAACCTAATTATTTAAATGAATCAACAATAGTGCTAATGACATGTTCTCCGCCTGGGACTAAATTAAAAAGGTTATTAATAAATGCCGTAAAGGTAAACTAATCTAGATCGTCTATTACCTTTTTTTCAAATGAACTTAAAGCAAGTTTTCTTGGCCCCAAAAAAATTAAATAGGAAGCAACGCCTAATATAATTGAGGATATGATAATACCTGCTGTCGGACCTGATACGCCGGTAACAGGCACGGTCGTTTCTCTGGTAGTTACCGTGGTGATCTGAGAACCTGTTGAAGACCCGGCTAGTACACCTCTTTCGGGTACCTCTATCTTCTCAGCTAAAAGAGCTCCGAATACACTTTGTTTTTCTTCTTTTACTGTATCTTCGTCTTTATTTTCTGCAGGAGAAACCCCAGCCCGTAACTGATTGTTATTAGTTGTGGCCGCAGGAGTTGTTGATTCTTCTTCGCCGGAATTTTCGATAGCACCGGAATTAATAATATAATATATTGCGCTAAAAACAGCTAAAGAGATTATTAAAGTCAATATGAAGGTTTTAAAACCTTTTTGTGCTTGTGCATTAGAATTCATCGGCAGGTTAGAATTCCTTAATTACATATTCCAGGTCAATTTGTAAATTATTATTCTGAGCTTTTCCCATTAAAGAATCGTTAATGTACTCCTCTTTTGAGAAAGTCCAAAAATTTGACCCTATCCATAATATACCAATTAAAAATAAAATTAACAACAAAATAAGTAATTTTTTCATATATCTTTTTTAGCAAAATAAATAATCATACGCATTTTTACTGTTGTAACCCCTTCCCGATATGAAAAATCAAATTCTTCAATCTTAGTTAGCCTGTTTATAGATTCGATGTTTTTAATTAACTCAGTTAGCTGATTAAGATTACCCTCGTAAGCAGACAAAATGGTAATGCTGTCATCCGCTACTGATTCGACATCCAGCTTTTTTTGTTTGAAACCTGATTTTGATGCTGCCTCAACAGAGCTTAGTAAATACTCTTCAATTTTTGGAGAGTCTGTTATTACCGAGTACATTTTTTCCAGATGCGGATTAACTTTTATAATCTCCCCCTCCAAAAAAATTAATTTTTCCTTTTTTTGTGAGAGCAAGTTCACCAGTGCCCCCAGCTGATCCACACTTTCAACTTTGGATTTTATTGCTTTAAAAAAACTTGGTATACCAAAAAATCCATAAATTACTACGGTAAAAATAAATATTATCGTATAAACAGAGATTAATATTTTCTCTTCTTCCAATCTTCTTTTATATATATTTAATTTTTTAGCTACTTCATCATTCATTTCATTACAATCGCAAAACTTGCCACATACTCTTCTTTACCTGATACATAATCTACATTGTTCAAGACAATGCTATCAACAATAGGATTTGATAATAAGTCATTAATAAGAAAAGCATAGTTTATTACTTTTTTAGAATTCAGGTTAATTTTATATACCTTCTCGCTGGAAGTATATTTCATAGATACTAAATCTGAATTTTTATTAATGGCAGGTATAATCTGCTCCAAATCGTTTGAAGATTTTCTTATGCTGGTCTTCTTATCTTTATAGATATTTATTAGCCGTGAAATATTTGAGATATTTTTTTCCAAATCCTTTTTTGATTCTACATAACTTAAAAGGTCGTTTCTTTTTTGCATTAATTCAGATAGTTTTAGATCAAGGATAGAATTTACTATGAAAAAAGTTAAAAAAATTATAAAAGTAATTAAGACTGTCGAATGTGTAGTTTTTATGAGGTTTGGACTAATTTTTTTAGTTTCGTCTCTTATTAGTACGGAATCCAAAAGATTTATATCGAAGCTATTTGTATTACTTGGAGGTTTTTGCTCTGGTTGATTTGGTCTTGATTTTCTCAGACTTAGTATCAACTTTTTCAGCTCTGGCAGTAATTTTTTGAGCATATCTTGATTTTAATCTATTAGCTTTATTTTTGTGTATTACTTTATTTTTGGATGCTTTATCCAAAGTTTTTTGTAACACTACAAAATCCTTATTTAGTATAGCATTATCAGGATTCTTAGTTTCTAAAGTCTTTCTAATAGATTTTATTGAAGCCTTGATCCTGTTCTTCCAATAATTATTATTTTGTCTTTTTCTCAAAGAAGATTTGATTGCCTTTCGAGCTGACTTAGTATTTGGCATAACGTTGCGTATAATAACATAAGTTTTGAAATAATGGAAATGTTTTTTCTTATATCAAAACATCGCAAAAACATACATGTTGATATAAAATAACATCCAAATTACTATGTTAAAAACATACAAAAATATTTTAAATAAAACTCAGCAGACAATTTTATCTGCTGCTTTTATTTTAGCTGTTGCCAGCGGCATAAACGCTGTGTTAGGTTTTGTAAAAGGAAGACTTTTAGCGACATATTTTGGAGATTCCAAAGAATTAGCTATCTTTTATACAGCTGATAGAATACCTGATTTGATCTATTCTGTTCTGGTTGTCGGCGCACTTTCAACAATTTTTATACCCGTATTTACCAGTATCTATAAAAAAGATAAAGCCCGGGCATGGCAAACCGCTTCTTCGTTAATAAATATAACGCTGGCATTTTTTGTTATCTTAGCCTTTATAATATTTTTTCTCGCACCGTATTTAATGCACCTTTTATCGGTAGGAAAATTTAGCAACGAGGAGCTTAGAACAGGTTCTGATTTAATGAGAATTATGCTGCTCTCCCAATTGATTTTAGTGGTCAGTAGTTTTATCACCAGTATCCTGCAATCATTCAAATATTTTCTTATCCCTGCTTTAGCTCCGATCGCTTATAACATTGGTTTAATTATCGGTATTGTTCTTTTATCCGATAAAATCGGAATTTTTGGCCCGGCTATTGGTGTTGCAATAGGGGCTGTACTTCATCTTTTAGTACAGCTGCCAATATTAAAAAACGTACAATTTGACTTTATACCATTTAATTTTAACTTTCATAAAAACGGAGCAGGTGAAGTTTTTAAATTAATGCCCTCTAGAATAGGCAGTGTCTTAATAAATAATCTTATAATGACGATTAACAACAGTTTGGCAATACTCATTTCAGCATCGGCGGTCGTTCACTTAAAATTTGCAAATCAATTACAATTTTTTCCTGTGAATATATTTGGATTCTCTATCGCTCATGCTTGCCTGCCAACTCTTTCGGAAGAGAGCGGCGATGATGACGGGTATCAAAAATTTAAAAATACATTTATTACATCTTTTCATCAGATGATGTTCCTGGTCATCCCAACTAGTGTAATTCTATTGGTCTTAAGGGTTCCGATAGTAAGAATTGTTTTTGGTGCAGCTGAATTCCCATGGGAAGCTACGGTAAAAACTTCTTATGCCCTGGCATTTTTCAGCTTGTCCATATTTGCTCAAAGCGGCATTTATCTTGTAACCAGAGCTTTTTACGCACTAAAAGATACCAATACACCTGTAAGAGTAGGTTCTCTTACCTTGATAATTAATGTTCTAATCTCTTTAATTTTTGTAAATATGTTCAAGTTCGGTGTTTGGTCTATTGCTTTTTCTTTTACTATCACATCAATACTTAACTTTATAAGTTTGACGTATCTAATAATTCAAAAGATAGGCGGAGTAGAAATACTCAAATTAGTAAAACCTTTTACCAAAATTAGTTATGCAGCAATTTTTATGGGAGCCGCACTTTATATACCTCTCAAACTTCTGGATCAAATTGTATTTGATACAACAAGGACTATTAATCTTCTGCTATTAACCGGTATAGCATCTTTACTTGGAGTAGTTACATATCTTTTTTTAACCTGGATTTTTAGAGTTGAGGAGATAGAGCTTCTATACAAACTAGCAAGAAAATTAAAGATACAAAAAGGTGCCCCTGTTGTAGCAACATCTTCTATCGGCCCGAGAGAAGAAATAGAAGATTA
>MEUV01000020.1:0-3229 GCA_001772575.1 candidate division WWE3 bacterium RBG_19FT_COMBO_34_6
TATGCCAAAAAGTTTTCAGGTTGCGTTTGTGGATATTTATATTGGCAGCACATTTCCGGAACTTGGAAAATCAGGAAATTTTATCAGCGCAATAAAAAATATGGTAAAACCCGGGGGTCTTGTTATTTTCAATAGGATTTATACAAAGAACCATCAGGATGAGGTGAATTATTTTATTGATTTTCTTGAAAATAATCTTAATTATGTACAAACTTTGGTTGTTGCCGGCTACACTAACTCCGATAATGTTCTAATCTTCGGAAGGACATAAAGATGAGTTTCTTTCAAGCAATTTTTTTTGGAGCAATACAGGCTCTGACTGAATTTTTACCCATTTCTTCATCAGGCCATCTTGTTTTGTTGCATAAATTTTTTGGTTTGGAAAGTCAAAGTTTAGCTTTTGATACAACACTGCATCTGGGTACAGCATTTGCATTGATAATTTATTTCTACAAAGAGCTTTTTTTATTAATAAATAATAAGAGTTTACTTGTAAAAATTTGTCTTGGTTCTATTCCGGCCGGAGTTATCGGTGTACTTTTGGAAAATATATTTGAGCAATATTTTCGGGGAGTTGCATCAGTAGCATTTTTTTTAATTTGCGGAAGTATTCTTATGATACTTGCAGAATACTTTTACAAAAAAGTATGGGTTATACAAAAATTGTCAGACATAAATAATCTTTCTTTGAAAAAAAGTTTTATTGTTGGAATATTTCAATCCCTTGCGCTCTTTCCGGGAATATCAAGATCCGGTGCCACCATTTCCTCCGGGATGATTTTTGGTTTGACTAGGGAAGTGGCCGCAAAATTTTCTTTTTTACTTTCAATTCCGATTATTTTTGCCGCAGGATTTTTTCAACTCACAAAATCTTATCAGGAAATAAATTTTGACCTTTCATTATTTGGCGGATTCTTAGCAAGTTTTTTTGTAGGAATAATTGTTGTTAATTTCTTATTAAAATATCTCAAAACGCATGACCTTAGAATTTTTATTATTTACAGAATTATTTTAGCGATTATTTTATTACTATTTTTTGTATAAAAACCTCAAAAAATTTATTTTTTGAGGTTTTCTTTTTCTCCGACCTGTAAACTGTAAACAATTTTATTGGCCTCTAATCTATGTGGGTATAATTTCACAAAATTTTCGTAGCTATTTTCATAAGGGTGGCTTACCACAGCAAACCACGCTGGACCCTTTGTTGATGGTACAAAATGTGCACTTAAAGAATATATTACTAGTATATCTTCCTTACTTTTTGTTATTTTCTCTATTTTATATGCTAATGAATTGTCATGAAAAATATCACCTACGAAAATATCTTCAGTATTTTTTAACATAGCTCCCTCCCGAATATTATTAATTCAATTGATATAATTAATATTGTTTTTTTTAGCTTATCAAACAAACATATCTATGTAAATAAAAAAGCTCCAAATAAGAATCTGTTATTTGGAGCGTAGCATTTTTCGATCAAATTATACTACCTCAGTTCCTTCTATCCACCTTGTAAAATTTTTCGATAAAAAAGTACTTTGCTTTATCTTTGAAAGCTCATTAGTAATCCGCCAAATATTTCCAGCCGTTTTCCTTTGTTCGTAAGCGAATTTTTTCACCGAATAGGATACTACATGCAGATAAGGATCATTATTATTTCTGGTCTTACTTTGTAGGATATGAATCCCTAAGATTTCGTACGCATTGTTGTAAGCCTCTCCGATAGTAACAATCTTTTCACCAACTTGATAAATTGGTATTGGATCCCCTGAATCCAGACACGATTGGGCCTTTGCCTTGCTACCCCTACCTTTGTAAATTGATCCACAGATTGGACATTGATGACCTCTTGTTTGTACTACTTTAATTTTCTTTTTAACCTCATCCCCATCACCATCAAGTATACCCATTTTTTCTCCTTTTTTATTATAATAATTAATATTGTTGTGATTAATTTAGCAGATGCGGGCTTAAAAGTAAAAAAACCCCAAAAAAGTTTATTTTTTGGGGTTAATTTTTGATTAATTGTTAACAAAATCTTTCAACGACTTTTCCATTAATGATAATTTAGCAGGAGGCACATCCATTAGAGAATTAATACCCTCTTTCATTAATCCGTCTACGATAAGAAGTTCAAGAAAATCTCTTAATACTTCTTTTGCTCTTTCGTTGGAGATTTCTATAGGTACTTCAGCAAATTTTTCTTCAAGGGCATCTCCAATGTTTTCAGGAAGATCCTTTAAAGAATTTTTCAAGGCATCTGTGAGCTCTTTGACATTATCACTGAAATCATCGATTATCGAAACAAAGCTTGCATTTTCAATCAAAATTCTAAGGATTTTTTCGTCTCTTGGGTTAAGTAATCCAAGATTTTTTAAAAATTCTTGAATTTTTAATAGATAATTTTGTTGCGTTTTCGCTAATAAAAACTTTTGTTCATCAACCTTGATAATTTCAATTTCCGATAAGATCTTCATGAATTCATCAATTTCAGTTAGATCATCCTTAATAATTTGATCAATGGTCTCAACAATTGCCGAGATATTCAAATTTTCTTTATTTGGTAGTTTTACAATTTCTTCTGGTTTTATATCTTTTATGATTTGATCCGTCACTTCTTTGGAGAATGTCCTTGACAGAATATCTCTATAATAATCAAGACGGATATACATGACTAATTGTCTATCCCACCGCTCTTGTATGGATGCCATTATAATCTCTCCTTTATTATAATTATGGTTATTATTTTTTTAAATATAGCATTATAGATTATTTAAAGCAAAATAAAACTCCGGAAGAAAATAGATTTTCAATCCGGAGTAAGGTGACCTATCAAATTTGTATTATTGTTTCTTCATCCCAAGGAAAACATGTAGATGCTTGAACACTATTGATAGTAATTGATCCAAAACATCGGTACCAATGCTTTCCTTCAAAAAGAGATTTGGATTTATAAACAGCAAATGGAACTACCTTGTAAGATAGTTCATGGTCAGTTGGGTATCCACCCAATAAATTAAAGGTGGGATGAATTTCTATCTCTGTAACTTCAATTGCGAACAGATTACAGTTTTCTAAACTAACCTTATACTTTCTGTGCAAAGTTAATTTTGGATTAGGAATCAGATGTGACGCACAGGTTTCGGCTTTGATTTTTGATCCAGGTCCCGTATACTTTTCCTTACACACAAGACATTGATAGCCCACTTGTGTAAAACGTTTTATATTT
>MEUV01000020.1:3259-3521 GCA_001772575.1 candidate division WWE3 bacterium RBG_19FT_COMBO_34_6
ATAATTATAGGATAAAAAAACTCCGAAGGAAAAATAAATTTTCTGTCCGGAGCTTAGCATAAACTACCTAATTTTTAATAATATTGTCGTCTTGCCACGGTTCGCATTCTTGAACTTGTTGTTCAGATAAAAAAGTTTCCCCATCAATTTTGGACCAGAAGTTATAATCGTCGTGTCCGTGGTGCTCAGCAAATACCTTTACTTTATACGTTAGCTTGTGGTCGATAGGATTACCATTATGATCTAATGTTGCAAATGGAAT
>MEUV01000020.1:3563-3799 GCA_001772575.1 candidate division WWE3 bacterium RBG_19FT_COMBO_34_6
TTGGGATTGAATGAGACGCGCATAGAGCAGCTTTTATCTTTGAACCTTTTCCCGTAAATCTGCAATTGCATTCCGGGCATTGAAAACCACTAATAGTAAACGGTATCGGATTTGCCATTTTTATCTCTCCTAATTTATGTTTTATAGGTTATACCATTTTTTGGTCAAAAAGTATAACAAACTGTAGTAGTGATATAATCATCATGTTATGTTCGGAAAACTTTTTGATTCAAATG
>MEUV01000020.1:3816-6506 GCA_001772575.1 candidate division WWE3 bacterium RBG_19FT_COMBO_34_6
TTATCTATTGATCAAATTAGGCAAAAAACTAATATATGGAAAGAGGACTTAAAAGATAAGGATTACGAAAAACAGCAAAAAATGTTAGAGCTGATTTTACCGGAAGCTTTTGCTCTGGTGAAAGAAGCAACTAAACGCACTCAAAATATAGTTTTACACGATGTACAACTTATGTCCGGTATGATCCTGCATCAAGGTAAGATTTCCGAGCAAAAAACAGGCGAAGGTAAAACAAATACCGCAACATTATCTTTGTATCTAAACTCACTGACAGGCCGTGGAGCTCATCTGGTTACCCCAAATGACTACCTAGCGAGACACGGAGCAGGCTGGATGGGAAATATTTATGACATGCTGGGGGTAAGTGTAGGTTGTATCATGCAGGAAAAAGCATTTGTATATGATCTTTCTCACGAAAACCCCTCATTTCAGGATGAATACGCGATCCATCTAAGAGAGGTGACCAGGACGCAGGCATACGCCTGTGACATTACTTATGGTACTAATCATGAGTTTGGATTTGATTATCTAAGGGATAATATGGTAAGAAGTCTTTCCGACACAGCTCAAACAAATCCTAACGGTGAGTGGGGAGTTCATAATTATGCAATTGTAGATGAGGTCGACTCTATTTTAATCGATGTTGCCAGAACCCCTCTTATTATCTCAACCTCCTATGCCCAGCCAACCGAAAGATACCACCAGGCAGCCCAGATTGTCAGGCAGCTTATCAAAGATACTGATTACGAAATTGATGAAAAATATAAAAATGCAACATTAAAAGACCTTGGGATTAGAAGAGTGGAAAAGATGCTTGGGGTAACAAATTTGTATGAACAGGATTTTGAAATGGTGCATCTTATTGAACAGACTTTGCGTGCACATACTGTGTATGAAAAAGACAAAGACTATGTTGTTAAAAATGGGGCGGTTGTTGTTGTAGACCAGTTTACGGGAAGATTACTTCCTTCAAACAGATTCTCCGAAGGTGTTCATCAGGCTCTGGAAGCTAAAGAAGGGGTAAAAATTCAGGAAGAATCCCGTACTATGGCAGAAATTTCGTACCAGAACTATTTCAGAATGTACAAAAAACTTTCCGGTATGACAGGTACAGCTATTACTGAGGCTGAAGAATTTTATAAAATATACAAACTTGATGCTGTTGTTATACCGACCCACTTGTCGGTAGTGAGGAAGGACCATAATGATATTGTTTACAAAACAGAGTCAGGTAAATTCAAGGCAGCTGCCGATGAGATAGAAGAAAAATACCAAAAAGGTCAACCGGTTTTGGTTGGTACTACAAGTGTAGACAAAAGTCAGCTTTTGCATGATTTTTTACAAAGACGAAAAATACCCCATGAAATATTAAATGCCAAAAATCATGAAAATGAAGCTCTCATTATTGCCCAAGCAGGAAGAAAACACTCCGTAACTGTTTCGACTAATATGGCTGGACGTGGAGTTGATATAAAACTCGGAGGCGATCCCTGTACCGATGCAGAAAGAGATGAGGTAATCAAACTTGGCGGTCTTCATGTTATTGGTACTGAAAGACACGAATCAAGAAGAATAGATAACCAATTGAGAGGACGTTCCGGCCGTCAGGGAGAGCCCGGGTCATCAAGATTTTTTGTTTCTTTACAAGATGATCTGATGAGAATATTCGGTGGAGCACAGGTAGAAAATTTGATGAATAAATTCGGTATTGATGACAGTGTACCTTTAGAATCATCAATAGTGTCTAAAGCAATTGAAAACGCTCAAAAAAAGGTGGAAGGCTTTAATTTTGACCGTAGAAAACAAGTGGTTGAGATGGATGATGTCATCAACGCTCACAGGGACGTGATCTACAAACTTAGACGGCGGGTACTGGAGATGGGAGAAGGGGATGACACACATAAAGTATGGTTTTTGGAAAAGATTTCCCAGTATTCTGATTTTTCAACTAAACAGTGGGACGATTATGAGAAAAGATTCGGTTTACAAATATGGCTTGAAGGTATTGCACAAATTAGTCTTCCTATTATTGATCTTTTGTGGATGGATCATCTAGTTTTGATGGATCAGCTAAGAGAGGGAATCGGCCTTCGTGGTTACGCGCAAAAAGATCCGATGGTGGAATATAAAAATGAAGGTCATGAAAGATTTGAAATACTAATAAATAAAGTATACTCATCTATTGCTGAAAAGATTACAGCAGCGCTACAAATGCAAAATCCAAAGACAGAAAAAACCCCTGTTGATTCAAGAAAAGTAAATTATCAGCACGGGGAATTGGAAACAGGTGTCGGAGAAGAGGCTGACTATGTTGGGAAGCAAAATCTTGAGCAACAAAATATAAAAGTTGAAAAAGTTGAATCCGGTCAGCCAAAGGTCGGACGTAATGATCCCTGCCCCTGCGGTAGCGGTAAAAAATATAAAAAATGCCATGGTAGAGAGCAAAAATAGGGTTTAACCTGGTTAAACCAAAATCGGTACTTCTTGACACTTAAGTGTCCGAGATTCATACTTATATATAGGTGATTAACAAACTTTAGCGTTTTAGACGCGATCACCTGCCCAAAGTTATGTTAATTTTACAAAAAGGCATATTGAAAGGGGGTGTGAAACTATGCTAAACAAAAATCAGAAGGGTTTCACACTCATTGAACTTTTAATTGTTATTGTCATCATCGGTATATTAGCCG
>MEUV01000020.1:6550-12886 GCA_001772575.1 candidate division WWE3 bacterium RBG_19FT_COMBO_34_6
GCTCGAGATGCGAATGTGAAAGCGACCATGAACAAAGTTGCGCTAGCAGCTCAGGGATTTGTGTCAGCCTATGGTCGAGCTCCAAATGATACTGAATTTTTTGGATCATTAGATAATGCTCAAAATGCTGCAACACCAAATTGTGCAAATAACGATAATAATGACACCGCAAGCAACTGTGATTTTTCTGTGACAGGCAACAACCTACCAATATTATGCAATACAAACTGGCAGGGTGTTGGTACTAACCAATGTTATTTCCACTATTATAGACCGGCCGGTGCTGGTGGAGTAGCCTCGACAACATTTGCTGTCTTTGCAAAATCGTTTGGTATAGCAAATGTGGTATTTGGATACAGTAACCTAACATCTGCGATAAGAAATTGTCCTACTACCGTAGCTGAAAGTGATAATCAGGCTACAGTTTGTGCGTTATAGTAACTGATAAAAACAATTAAAGACCCCTCTTTTATGAGGGGTTTTTTGGTTGTGGGGAAAATATGAAATAGTTTGTATAATAGTCACATGGAAATATGGACCAGTAATACAGATGAACAGGATGAGGAATATTTTAGTATTGCCAATAAACCCACGTCTACAACAAATCCTCCAAAAAAATCATCTACCGAACCAAATAAGGAAGAGGCAATCACAGCACTTGGCGGAACTTATGAAGTAAAAAGCATACCTTTAAAAAAAGCAGGAACAATATTTAAAGGATCGGATGAGAGAAAAAAATTTCCTATGTGGTTGGCAGCTGTAATTATTGCTGTGCCGATAATAATCCTTTTTACCTTAAGTGCTATATCTGCCAAAAAAGAAACTGATAAAAAAGATGATGCATTTTTGTTTAAAACAATAGAAAGTAAGTATTTTACGATGAGTTACGGAGCGGAGTATACCGCTGACTCATCAATTGATAAAAAAGTACCTTTTTTGGAAAAACATACTCTTACAACCCCTACAGGCGGAGATAAAACATTAAGCATCATGGTTAAGGATGTAAAATTTGATTACAGCTTGGATGAAAACACTGCTGTGAGAGCAAGAAGAGAAAATTCCGCAATGTATAAAGAGCTTCCTTACGATTTTCATACGAAGCAGGGATTATATTTCACACGTCTGGACGGTAATTACGAAAGCCTGGTTGTTTTTATTGACAGGTCCAAAAGTTTACTTTATGAAATAATGTTTTTTAGTCCATCTAATTTTGCTCAAAATACAGGGCTTGAGGAGGAATTCAAAGGTTTTCTGTCCAATATGACCCTTTTGTAACTTTTGTTTACGTCGTGTAATATTATTAATAATTTTTCGTTAATAATTTGAATATGCATAAAGTTGTTGTAATCGGGGGAGGTACAGGTACGTATACTGTACTTTCCGGCTTAAAAAAGAAGAATTTGGACCTGACCTCAATTGTAACTGTGGCCGACAGCGGCGGTAGTACCGGCAGATTAAGAGATGAATTCGGATATCTACCTTTGGGTGGTTTTAGAATGGCACTTGTTGCGTTGGCTGATGCTAACGGTGACAGTAATATTTTAAGGGATCTGTTTTCCTATAGATTTGATAAAGGTACAGGACTAATTGGTCATAATTTTGGTAATTTACTGCTAACGGCGTTGTCGGATATTTTAGGGAATGAGGAAAAAGCTTTTGAATATGCTTCAAAAATATTAAGGGTAAAGGGTAAAGTTGTACCCATTACAAATAAGGATATAACTCTGATAGCCGAGTATGAGAACGGAGAGATCATTATAGGAGAAACACATATTGATGAACCTCATTCAAAACACGACGGTACACAAAAAATTAAGCTGCTTCGTGGACAACCCAAAGCTACAATTTCTAAAAAAGCAAAAGATGCGATTAAGGAGGCCGACCTTATTGTTGTCGGGCCGGGAGATCTGTATACAAGTATTCTTGCAAATTTTGTCGTATCAGGTGTTTCCCAAGCCGTAAAAGATTCAAAAGCCAAATTTGTCCATGTTGTAAATCTTATGAACAGGTACGGACACACTCATAATTTTAAAGCTTCTGACTATATCGATGAGATTACAAGATATGTCGGTAGGTTGCCTGATTTTGTTTTGATAAATAACAGCAAATTACCAAGAAATATTTTAAAACGTTATGAGGAGGAAAAAGGATATCCTGTCAAAGATAATTTAACAAGTAAAAGTAAATTTAAAATAATAAGAAAAAATTTATTAGCACCGGAATGTATAAAAAAAGTTTCTGGGGACGCGGTAAGAAGAAGTCTGATAAGACACGACTCTGATAAATTAGCTAAGGAAATTGAAAAGATCCTGACAAATTATATTTCAAAATAATCCTGCTTTATTTTTCTAATAGTTCTGTAAATTATTGTCCCTACATTGGTTTCGCTAAGTCCTGTTATTTTTGATATTACTCTGTTTGTGTAGCCTTCAAAAAATTTCATATAAATAATATCTCTTTCTCGAGGTGGAAGTTCCTGTAAAATTTTGTATATTAATTGTTCTGAGATTTCTGTTTCATATAAATTTGCAGGAGAGTAATCAAGTGTTTGAAAATCTTTTTCATCAAGCTGCTCTTCTTTTTTGTGTTGATTTGAGCGGTAGTAATCAATTAATGTATTTCTGGCAATTCTAAAAAGCCACGCGCTGAAAGATACTCCTTGCCATTGGAAATTATCCAGACCATTTAGTGCTTTTTCAAAAACTTTTGAAGTTAGATCCTCGGATATAAAATTATCTGATGTTTTATAATAGAAAAATTTTTGGATCTTATCTTTGTAATTTTTATACAAAGGTTCAAATTTTTGTTTGTCTGCTCTTGCATTTTCAATAAGTTTTTTTTCCAAATCTTTATCTATCGCTTTATTACTCATTTGATCTTTTCATGAAAATATTTTGCAGATCCTCCAGTTTATCCGGTCTTTGACCCCTGATAACAATTACATCCTCATTTTGTGGCTCATATTTTTTGGGATTTATTATCCAGGATTTTATTACACCTTTCTTTCTTAAATACAAAAGGTCGGATTTAATATTAGTAAAAATAATTTTTTTGACATTAGGATTTTCTATAATATCTATAGCCGACTCCAGTGGTATAGGGCGGTGAAAATGAGTGGCATCTATTATAAATGAGTTATTGTAACCCGGAAAAAATCTTATTTTTGAATTCGGTAGGTTTTTTTCCAAAAATGTATTTTCAACTACATTTTCATCGATCTTATAAAATTTTGCAATCTGCATCACAGCGATTTTGAACGAACCCAAAAGATCACCGTTTCCGTTTGATGATATCTTAACTAATTTTTTGAAATTGTATTTTGAAATATCAATGGGTACGCCACCTGCTATTAATGCAACTTCAGGTTTTGTTATTTCAAGCCAATATTCAAGTATTTGTTTGTTGACCGCGCTTAGCTCCAGTACTAAAAAATGTTTATATGGTTTTATTTTTTTCTGGATAATTATATTTTTTATAAGTATTTTTATCCACCCGTAAATGTTTGAGGGATATGCTTGTATTCCGAGGATGGTTAATGGAACGCTAAATTCAAGATCGGACATCTCCAGATTACGTCTTACCGGGAATTTTGTTTTTAATACTTGATACAAAATTTCACGGACCAATGATGTTTGGCCGTCTCCCATAACAGCAAGGGTAGTAATCTCATGTTTTTTTAGTGTCTTTATCGATTGTTTTTTTAGCTCATTTCTTAGCATTGTACGTAACAATTTTTTCATGTGATAATTTTACACCATGAACGATTAAATTATCGTGTGTATTATAAAATTACTCGTGGTAATCTATAGATATGCTTAATTATTTTTTACTTGCCTCTATCGTATGTATAACCACTTTTGCATTTTTTATTCCTTTTATTAATTTTTTGTATAAAATAAAAATGCAGGATCCTATACGTGCTCAAAACAGAATTGATAGGTTTGGTCATACCGTTGAGGTTTTTGACAGTATAAAGGCAATGAAGGTTGGGACTCCTACCGGAGGAGGAGTGCTAATAGTAATGGTTACCGGTTTTATTTTTTTATTATTATATTTGTTAAATATATATAACATTTCTTCAGAAAAATTTACTTTAATTATTTCCACTTTTTTATTTTTTGGAATTTTAGGATTTTTTGATGATGTTAAAAAAGTTTTTAAGATAAAAGGACTTGCTTTGAGAGTTAGACACAAATTATTACTTCAATTGGCAGGAGCTCTTTTTATTTCGTACTATGCAATTTCTAATAAGTTATTTTTTGTGAACATTCCTTTTTCGGATTTAAGATTAGACAGTGGGATTTTACTTTATATCCTTTCAATTTCCTCTTTGGTTTTTATCTCTAACGCATTTAATATTCTGGATGGGATAGACGGTCTTTCTTCAGGATCACTTCTTATAACTATTGTGGCACTTATATTTTTTGTCTTCGGTAGCACAGGTGACGCAGGAGACTTAACATTTTTATTTGTATTATTTGGAGCATCTCTTGCCTACTTATATTTTAATATTAATCCTGCCAGGATTTTTATGGGGGACACGGGCGCTTTAGCTTTTGGAGCAATAATAGGGCTTATGTTCTTAACCACAGGTGCTTTCTTTTTACTTCCGATTGCAGGCTTCATATATATAATTGATGCACTTTCTTCTTTATTGCAGTGGGCTTCTATGATTCTTCGCAATGGTAAAAGAATTTTTAAAATAGCACCGCTGCATCATCATTTTGAGGCTATCGGTTGGGAGAGTACTAAGGTGGTTTTCCGATTCTGGGTAATCCACGTCTTTATGACCCTTTTGGCTATGGGATTATTTTGGTTAGTCGATTAAAGAATTTTTTATAAATGCTACAAGCCTTGTAGCATTTTCTTTAGGTATTACATTTCCATCTAAAATAATACTAATAATGTTTATTGTTAATTTTTGAAATAAAATACTAGTCTTTTTTAACCTCTCCTCTTCTAAATTTTTAATTTTGTTTAAGCGTCTAAATCGTTTATAAAATCTTTGAAAACATTTTTCATTGTCAGTATCTATTTCTGCAATTAAAAATATAAATGGTAATTTCTTTATTATTTCATCTAAACTTTCTGTCCATGACTTTTCCTTTAAATCTAGTAAGTAGTATCCAAAATTTCTTATCGTGAGTTCTATTTCTGCCATTCTGCTCCAGGGTTGGACCCAAATAACATTTTGATTATCTAATAAAAATTTTTCAGCTTTATTATATAGGTAGCAGTATCTTTTAATATTTTCAGTTGGATTTTTTGTCATCCTTGGTGAAAATTTCTTGTACTCTTTATTATTTTTAATTAAGTCTGGATCTAATAATCTAAATTCCAAATCTTTAATATATCTAATCACGGTAGATTTACCGGACGCTGGCTTCCCCCTTATTAGTAATAGGAAATTTTTATTCATACTCCCCGTCTGGGGAGGATTCGAAGAGGACAGTAGAGTTTGGAGGTAGAACTTTGTGAATGAAACGGTATGCCTCTTCAAAATTTTTCACTCTTACAATTTTATCTTTAACAAATTTAGCTTTAAGCGCGCCGTCTCTAATAGAGTTGGTCTTATCATTTTCTCCCACAAGAATAATCCAATCACATATTTTTGAACAAAGGTCTCCGAGCATATTATGGATCTGTTTACTTTTTCTACCAATTTCCGAAATGCCGGGGGTTACTATAACTTTTTTACCTGCAGACACACTTAACATTTTCAGAGCTTGTTTGAAATCAGGAATATTATCGCTTTTGGTGTTATCAATGAAATTTAAATCATGGAATTTACTTCTTTCAAGCTGGTGAGAAAAATTTTCTAACTCCGAAATTTTTGTGATAATCATTTCATCATTTATTCCTAACTCCATTGCACAAATAATTGCGGTAACAAGATTATATAAATTATGTTTTCCAAACAACTTAGTTGAAACAACAAACTGTTTATTTGAAACATTTAAATCAAATAATGTAGCGCCTTCTTCTTTTCTTATATTCTTGATGTTTACCACATATTGACATAGATCATGACTTTTATTTTCAAATGTAAATCCAATTAATTTTAATGTTTTAATATTTTTTAAATAATCATATATTAAATTATTATCAAGATTAACAATAGCCATACCATTATCTTTAAGATCATGTAATAGTTCAAAATTAGAATCGGTGGAATTTTGTAAAGTTTTGAAATATTTTAGTTGTTTCTCATTAATATTTGTAATAATCCCTATATTAGGTTTTATTACTTTACAAAATTCCGTGATCTGATTTTTTTTATAGGAATTCATTTCACAAATAAAATATTTATGATTTTTATTTATATTTTTTTCTATG
>MEUV01000021.1:0-8775 GCA_001772575.1 candidate division WWE3 bacterium RBG_19FT_COMBO_34_6
CAAAGCCTTTGTGACCTTTCCACTTTTCGGAAGGTTTGCAAAGGGCAATTTTAAAATCAAAATTAGGATATTTGGATTTCAACTCCTCAAAATGGTCTTTCCAAAATATTTCTTCTTCAAAAGTTAATCCAAAATAAAAGATTATCTTTTTATGTGTTTTGTAAACCGTCAAGGCATCATCGATCATGCATCTTATTGCGCTGGCACCTGACCCTGTGGCAAAGAACAAAAGCGTATCCGCACCGTCTTCCATATTTAAGGTAAAAACTCCAAAAGGTCCCAAAAACGGTATCTTATCCCCGACTTTTATGTTTTCAAAATACATTGACCCCTGACCTCCCGGTCTTGTGTCCACCAGCAAATTAAATTTGGTATCTTTTTCATGACAGGCAATAGAATAAGCCCTTATAGCGTCATTTGAAACTTTCACACTTATATACTGACCGGATTTGAAAACAAACGGATCCGTCGGTTCAAATTCATAAAAATGAAATTTACTGGCTAAAATATCATGTTGTGTATTTACTGCAATTTTAAACTTCGGACCTTGAGGTGCGGTCTTACGCTGACCTTCTTTTAACACCACTTTCCCGTCCACTGCCCACACATCGTTATAATCTACAATAACCGGATTTATCTCTATGTCCGAGACATCCGGCATAATCGAGGCAAGTTTTGTTATACGCAGTATTACATCATAAAGCTTATCAAGTGCATATTGGGTTTTACCATTTTCATCCTTAAGAAGAGAGTATATTTTTGAGTTTTTAACAAGCTCTTTGACCTCGTTAAGATTTATCGGAAGCAGATGAATCTTTTTATCTCCGACAAGCTCCGCATACATTCCGCCTGCTCCAAACAATAATGTCAAACCAAAAGTAGCATCCTGCTTTACACCAACTAATACTTCCACACCGTCAGCAATATCTTTTTGGATCTGAAATTTTACCAAAGTTTTGATTTTATCATCCAACTGCTCGATTTTTTTACCTAACTTAAACCAGGCATCCTTTAGCTGCTCCTCGTTTACAATATCCAAAATTACTCCGCCTACATCCTTTTTGTGCAGCAATCCCGGAGATGATAATTTCAAAACAACCGGCCATCCTATTTCGTAGGCAAAATTAATCGCCTCATCAACATTTTGTACAAGTTTTGTCGGCGGAGTAGGTATCCCGGCTAATGACAAAACCTCATTTGCCTGTAAATTATCAAGTGTTTTCATTTCTTCACTTACTGCTTTTTGAATTATATCTTTGATCTTAACCGACTCCTGCGGAAGTTTAATTTCAATAAGACTGGAGTCATATTTTTGAAAATCTTTTTGTTTTTGGAATTGCCACATAGCCCCGATAGCAAAAACCGCTCTTTCGGGAAATCTGAACGAGGGTATTTTATATTGATTTAATATTTTTTCACCCTCAGCCACAAGATTACCTCCTATGAAAGAACAGAATATAGGTTTTTTATATTTTTTTGATATTTTACCGATTATCTCTGCTGTTTTTTGGATCTGGGTCATTATCTGAGGAGTCAAGATAATAATCAGGCTGTCCACTTGGTCCGTCTGCAAAATGATCTCCAAGGCCTGTTCATACCTGTCAGCCAAAGCATCGCCCAAAACATCTATCGGATTTATAATACTGGACGATCTTGGAAGCACTTCCACAAGTTTTTCCCTTGTTTTTCCGTCTATTTCAGCAAGCTCCAATCCCTCCCTTATTACTGCGTCTGCACTTATAACGGCAGGCCCGCCTGCATTTGAAATAATCGCGACTCTTGGTCCAAGAGGTGCGTCCTCCCAGGCAAATGATCTGGATAGGTCAAAAAAGTCCTCCAAAGTATCACATCTTATCACACCTGCCTCCTCAAGGGCAGCGTCAAAAACATCATCTTCACCGGCAATTGCACCTGTATGGGATTGCATGGCTCTTACTGCTGCATAAGTTTTACCAGGTTTTAAAATAAAAATAGGATCCTTTTTGGTGATAACTTTTGTTATCCTCAAAAATTCTACGCCATCGGTAATTGACTCCAGGTAAAGGCCAATGGGATTTACATGAGAAAATCCATCTTCTGCATTAGTGTATAAAGTACTGTTAGATTGCTGATAAAAATAATCCAGAATATCAGTTTCATGAAGTATTGTTTTATTTCCTAAGGTAACAAAATCTGAAAAGCCAAGATTTGAAGACTGGCACCAATCAAAAATACCAGCAGCGATAGCTCCTGACTGGGTAATAAATCTTAAATTGCCGCTTTGCTTGCCGGCTCCACCGAAAGTGGCGTTGATCGGGCAGTTATTATTTACAAATCCCAAACAATTAGGTCCTAAAAGATTTATTCCATGTTTTTTGGCCAGGTCATGGATCTCTTTTTCCATTTTGAAACCTTCGGAACCGATCTCTTTAAATCCGGCCGAAAAAACCACAACATTTTTACCGCCTTTTTGGGATATTTTTTCTATTTCCGCGCATACCAAAGTAGAAGGAATAGCAATTATGTATAAGTCCGGTATTTGAGGAAGATCATTTGAATCCTTATACGCCTTTAGGTCGTAAATTACATCCGCGTTGGGATTTACAGGATAAATTACACCCTTATACCCCGAGTTTATAATATTTTTTAAAACTATTGCCCCAAGTTTTTCAGGAGATCTAGAAGCACCGATAATCGCTACCGATTGAGGATAAAAAAGAGTTGTTAAGTCTCTGGGCATAGTATTAGTCTATTGAAAATCGTGGAGTATGTAAAGGTAGAATAGGGTTTCTCCAGGTTCCTCCCTACTACTTTTGGACACTATTTGTTGTGACAGTAAGCTAATGCACTAAGGATTCTCCAGGAGTAACCTTAGTTTTATTTCTTACATTGTGCTATAAATTCATTATTATGCAGTCAAAAAATTTTTGTAGTACATCTAATCTTGAGAGAATTTCCACTGCGCTTAAAAACGGTAAGATTGCGGTCCTTCCAACAGATACCATCTATGGGTTCCACTGCCTGGCTTCGGATGAAAATGCAATAAATAAAATCAATAATCTAAAAGGCCGGGATCAAAACACCCCGTACATAACTCTAATTTCTGATGTATCTGATCTACAAAACTTTGGGATTACACTTTCTGATTACGAGCTTAGAGTTACAAAAAATTTATGGCCGGGTAGAAATACCATAATATTCACTAGAGATGACTTATCAAAATCATTTAGACTGCCTGATTACAAATTCCTAATAGACTTACTAAAAATGACAGGTCCGCTTGTTTCCACCAGCGCCAATAAACATGGTGCTCCCCCTTCAAGATCTGTTGATGAAATATATAAAATATTTAAAAATATGGTGGATCTATACGTAGATGGTGGGATGCTGGCTAATCCAGCCTCAAGTATATATAAAATAGAAAATGAGAACGTAGTAAAAATAAGATAACCTGTTAAGTTACTGTTTTATAATATTTTATCCTAGAATACCCAATCCGAGAAGGCCGACTATAATTAGATATGCTGCTATCAAATAGTTGAGAAATCTCGGAAACATCAGGATCAGAATCCCAAAGACTAATGAGGCCAAAGGACTTAAATTTGTTAAAGAAAAAGTCATTTACTATCACCTCCTATTAAATGTAAATTTATACATTCACACCTAAAAAACGTGCGAAAAGAACCACTAACGCAATAACAAGGAGTAGATGAATTAATCCTCCGCCAATTTGTAAAGAAAAACCTCCTACCCATGCTATTATTAATACTAATACGATAATGTCTAATATACCCATTTCAATTCACCTCCCAAAATTAATAATTTATCTCACAAATACATTTCTATATAATTAACTGGTCTGCTGTTCACCGGAAAAAATATGAACTAACTTGACAATACCCCAAGCTACAAAAGCGTAAACTACTAAAGCTATTATTGTTGCCGGTTCTAGTATTGAGGTTGTTTCTAATCCCTGTGTAATCCCTCTGCTGAATATTCCTTCAAAAGGAAGAATAAATAATCCGGTTATACCGTAAATAAAACCCACAAAAGTGCTTGTAAGACCTGCACCGGCTAACTTGAATATAAGTCTAAAGGCTAACAATATCTCTAAAATACCAAAGAAAAAATAGATTAAATATTCTATTGTTTGAGATTTGGTTGCAGCTACTTTAACTTGAGTAGCCATAACCGGATCGCTTGCTTCACTATTTGGGCTATTTACTATCGTCTCCGAATTATCGTCCTGAGTTGTCACTGTTTCTTTTATTATTTCTGCCATTTTTTTCACCCACTTTCTTTATTTTTTAACAAATTTATTACTGCTATTTCAGGTTATCTATGTAGTTTTCTACCTACAAAGATAACAACTACTGCTCCAATTATTGCAACAATAAGGCTATAAAGATTAAATCCCGTGACACCGGACTGACCGACCATACCCATCAAGAAACCTCCTACAATAGCACCGACTATACCCAAAATTATATCCGTTATAGTGCCTTGCTTATAATTGGTCTTCATGAGAACTGATGCAACCCATCCTGCTATTGCACCAAAAATTATCCATAATACAATACCCATTTTAATACACCGCCTTTTTAACAATTTTAATACTTAGAAGATCTGTCCTTTGTGTTTTATATATACATTATTTAGCAGGAGTTATATTTACATCTACCTTGTCCGGTAAAACAACCTGTGTATCAGGAATTTTTACCTGAATTGGTCCCATATTTTTTATTACCGGGATACCAAAATATAAAAGTACTCCTACAAATACGATAAGTAACAAAACACCTACCAAAAAACCACTTCCGCCTCCCCCTTCATCTGATGAAGGAACCGGATTATTGACTATTGTGGTCATTGTTATACACCCTCTTTCATTTTATAAATTAATAAATTGCTGGAAATTCTTTAGAGTGGAACTTATTTATATAAGGGAGGAATCCCGAGGTGGAATTACAGCCTTTATTACTGTTTCTTTTGGTAAATATTTGAGTAATGCTTTTTCTACCAGACGTGTCAGTGATAGATCTTCAATTATTGCTTGTGCTCTTGCCTGTTTGGTTATTGAAGGATGCATAAAAATAGTTACGCGTCTTTTTGTGACTATTACCCTTTTATCATTATTTGTAGTAGTTGTCATATTTAACATACTACACCTTATTGTAGTACTTGTATATAGGTAAAAATAGTAAAAATAGGACAGGGATAATCCAGGAGAAACCTCATCCCCAAAACTCCCTTTTTCTGGTATAAATATGTACATGCAAAATAAAAACAAACTAATAATTCTGATCTTTTTATTAATTTTAGGCGGGATTGCCGTTGCCTCTATTTACGGTAAAAAGTTAAGCGCTAAAAAAGAGGTTGAACCGGTAAATAATATGGTGGGTACTAACAAACCTATCAAAGTACCGGAAACTACAGCTACCGATATAGAAAAGCAGAGCATGTTGGATATTATCGTCTCCCACAACAACGAGTCCGATTGTTGGGTGGTTATTAACTCCAAAGTTTATAATATTACATCCTTATTCGGAGTGCACCCCGGGGGTAATGACCCGCTAAAAAATAGCTGCGGTAAGGACGCCACCGAGCTTTTTACTACCAGAGGAAAAGAACCGGCCAATCCCCACCCCTCAACCGCAAAGATGAAACTTGAGGAGCTTCTCGTCAAATAGACTGTAATTATCTAAAATAGAAGTATGATCAAAAGAATATTCTCTTTTGTTTTGTTCGCCGGTTTTGTAGCAGTAATTGTTATTTATTCCCCGAAGATCCAAAGTTATATCAAAAGATGGATATATTTTTCTTTTTGTGACCGTCAGATAACCTACACAGTGGATAAAGTCGATCCTAAGTTTAATTTGACAAAAGAACAGGTGATCAAATATTCTGCCCAAGCGGCTAAAATGTGGAATGATATGCTGGGTAAAGACCTTTTTGTCTATGATCCTGTCTCTCAGCTTGATATAAATATGGTCTATGATGCCAGGCAGGAAAATATAGAAAAAATTAATGAGGGAAAAATAAAAGTAGAAAGCGAGAAATCAAAACTGGATGTAAATATCTCAAGTTATGAATCAAAAAGGGCTGATATAGAAAAAAGGTTATCGGAATTAAACAATGAGATCGAGTATTGGAATAGTCAAGGAGGAGCCCGCTCGGAAACTTATAATACTTTAAGATCCCGGCAGTCTGCTTTACAAAATGAAATTAATGCCTTAAATCAAATGGGAGACAAATTAAATAACACTACCGATAACATCAACTCAAAAATAACCTCCGTGAATGAAAATGTAAATAAATTTAATGAGCTTCTAACAACAACGCCTGAGGAGGGATTATTTATAGGAAGTACCTACAGCATTGAGGTCTATATTTTTGAAAACGCAACAGGTTTTGTCTACACCCTGGCCCATGAATTCGGGCATGCACTTGGCCTTGGCCATAACAATGATTCCGATGCTTTGATGTATAAGACATCATCTCCTACAACCAAGGTTTCCGAATCAGATAAGCAATTGCTTCTTACATTTTGCACTAAACAGAACCGTCTGGATCTTATCAAAAATGATCTGAAAAATGTTTATCTGAATATTATCAGCAGATCCCAATAGTGTGATAACATATTCTAATGTCAAAAAAGAAATTACTAATTCCCGCTACAGTAATTGTAATAATTATACTGATCATAGTAAGCAGAAATAAAAAGGTCGAGGATGACCAAACCGTTTTGCAAAATAATCTTTTTGATGCTCCGACTATCAGCGAGAATAGAAAAGTGACCGCGGATTTTCAAAGCTGCGATCCTAAAAATAATCTTGAAATAAAATTTGAATTCGGTAAGGCAAAAATGGTTTTTAAAGAACTGTCCGAAAATAATTGTCTGATTGATACCATGTTTGAAACACAAGGAGGGTCGTATACTAATGAGTGCGCTGTTCCAATATCACTTGGAAAAGTGGAATTTGACGGATACAATTTTGATAAAATTTCCAAATATTGCCGCTTGAATAGCACCGGTCACAATCTGCTGGAAATAAAATAATTCACCAAACTAGATTTAAAGATAAAAAGAAGTAAAATATTAATTGATACTAATTTTTGAAAGGATATTTTTATGAAAGGTTATATCGGAAATATTGAAAATGAAACTTTAAATAATGAGAATTTCAGGAAAGTTCTATTTACCGGCAAGCACTGCCAGTTAGTTGTTATGACTTTACAACCCGGAGAAGAGATAGGAAGCGAAGTACATAATAATGTTGACCAATTTTTTAGAGTCGAGGTAGGAGCTGCTAAAGTTACCATGGACGGCGAAGATACCATGATAGGACCTGAATTTGTCGCTATTGTTCCCGCAGGAGTGCAACATAATGTCACAAATGTCTCTGCCACCGAAAAATTGAAACTTTATACTATCTACTCACCGGCTAATCATAAACCCGGTACAATTCACAAAACAAAAGCAGAGGCTGATAAAGCGGAGATTGAGGCGCATCATCATTAATACTGCCTTATAATTTGTAAATATGAAAAATAAAATACTTCTTGGTTTAACATTCATATTCGTTGTTGCTATTTTTGTAATTATTTTAATTTTCGGAAAATCCAAGCCTGCGGATAAAGCTCAGGAAATAGAAAAAATTAAGTCAACAGACGGCAGTGTTTATGTCAGAAAAACTTGGGCGGCAGGACAATTTTATCCGGCAAATCCCGTAGAGCTTAAAAATAAATTAGGGGAATTACTCAATAATACAGCAGCTTTACCAAAGGAAGGAAAACTTAGGATACTTGTTGTTCCTCATGCAGGACTTAACTTCTCAGGACAAACTGCTGCCTGGGGATTTTCTCAAATAAACGGTAAAAATTATTCAAAAGTAATAATTATTTCTTCGGATCACAAAAATCCCATAAATTATGCAGCCGTAATGGATAGCGGAGAGTGGGAAACACCTCTTGGAAATATACAAATAGACCGGGATCTGGCATCTAAAATTTTGGATGAAAAAAATAAAATATTATCCGATGCCAAGGCTCATGACGGCCAGCATGTAATTGAAATAGAAACCGTTTTTCTAAAATACCTACTATCTAATTTCAAGATAGTTCCCATACTTCTTGGTGCTAATGCCTCTGATGAAACTATCAAAAATTTGGCATTTAATGTGGGTAAAAATATGGACGACAGCACACTTCTTATTATCAGCACTGACCTGTCCCACTACCCCAATTATGAAGATGCTAAAGCTGCAGATAAAAATATAATAGACTCGTTTTTGACACTGGATCCTCAAAAATTACGTGATGCTTCTATTCAAAATCAGCAAAAAAATTATGCTAATCTGGTAACTTCCGCCTGCGGACTCAAAGCTATGGATATTGCCCTGCAAGTTGCAAAGCTTACAAATATCACTGACTTTGCCCAAATACATTATTCAAACTCCGGAGATACGTCAGGTGATAAAAATAGAGTTGTCGGTTACACAGCCATGGGCGGGTGGAGTTCTGATACTCCTGTTATCAAATTAAATGAGAACGCTCAAAAAGAGGCTCTAATTTTGGCACGTAAAACAATTACTGATTTTTTGAACGGAGATAATAAAAAAGACTATACAGCCGTGGAAGATATATTAAATTATCCGATGGGTGCCTTTGTTACCTTAACGGAAAATGATAATTTAAGGGGATGTATCGGAGACTTTGAACCGTCAAATCCTCTATCTCAAGTGATCCAAAACACCTCCATCTTATCAGCCAGCAAAGATATGAGATTTTCACCTG
>MEUV01000021.1:8805-8928 GCA_001772575.1 candidate division WWE3 bacterium RBG_19FT_COMBO_34_6
TAGAAATTTCCGTACTGAGCCCGCTTAAAAAAGTAGAAAGCTGGCAGGATATTATAATTGGTAAGAACGGGGTAAAAATCGAGAAGGGCACAAAATCCGGCACCTTTTTGCCGCAAGTGGCAA
>MEUV01000022.1:0-671 GCA_001772575.1 candidate division WWE3 bacterium RBG_19FT_COMBO_34_6
AATACATCGGGGTAAAGGTTACGCTAAAGAAGCAACTATGTTATGGATTCGATATGGCATCAACAATTTAGGCTTAAAGAAAATATATCTTAATGCAATCGAAAATAACATCAGGAATGTTACTTTGAATAAGGAGCTTGGCTTTCAGATAGAAGGCATTCTTAGAAAAGAGTTTGTGATTAATAATGAATATTATGATGTCATCAGAATGGGGTATATAGTTGAGGATTGATACATTCGTCTGCTTGTAAATGCTTTCCATTCCTCCCTGATGAATCCACATCAACTTTTGTGCAGAAGCAGATGGAATTAAATCGACTGATGTGATTGAGAGATTAAGTAATGAAATTTAATAAAATTAAAATCGGAACTTATTATTCTTTATTTCACTTTCCCGTCATCATCTTCGCTTGACGACAAACTATCTGTCGCAAGAAAAAATTTTAAAATCTTTTTCTTAGAATATTATTCTTATTCTGCTGCTAATAATTTAGCACAGTTGTTGCATATAAAATTACGGGCTTCTAATTTTATGTTACTGTTGTAAGGAAAAAGTTTTCCTTATAAGGTTTTCTCAACTAACTATTGAGTCAAAAACGAGGTGTCAATTTGAAAAGTTACGACACAACACTTAGTGTGGAATTTAACTCTCTCTTTGAAAAACCCATTGG
>MEUV01000022.1:720-983 GCA_001772575.1 candidate division WWE3 bacterium RBG_19FT_COMBO_34_6
GCTGTTTTATTTTTTATATTACCGCATGTATTTATTGAATGAGGGAAAAAAATGAAAAAGTTATTTCCAATTTCTATTTCTTTAGCATTACTTGTATTATATGCTTGCGACACAATTGAGTCACCGTCGGACATACCACCGGTTCCAACTACAGAAGTCGAGGGTCCTGGAGGACCAGCATACTTGTATGGTTATATTAAAGATTATGTCCATCCTTTAAAGTCCGCGAGTAATACTAACATTTATATTATGAATCATCAGGA
>MEUV01000022.1:1063-3919 GCA_001772575.1 candidate division WWE3 bacterium RBG_19FT_COMBO_34_6
CTAAGCTTGAAACCAACTGGTAATAGTTTTTACAATCCCAACAGTGGAGGATATTTTATTGATTCAACAATATTCATAACCGGCATTGCTGATTCGGTAGGAAGACCTGATGCACCGGAATTTGGCTTACAGGGATATGGGCCAGCAATCACGGTGTATTTAAAGGCGGAAACACCTGATAGTATAGGATGGCAGATTGTACAAAATTCAGGGTGCGACACGTTGAGAGTATATAGATATAATGACCCTGTTTTTGATCCTTTTGAAAATGACGTGTACTATCTGCATTGTGATAATATTCAGAATGTAAAGGTTATGCTTATTTATTTCAATTATAGAGAAACAATTCTTCTTGCCAGCCCCGTCTATGAGGTAATTGAACATTAAATCACAATCTAAAAATAACTCGGAGGTCATATGAAAACTTTATATACAAGATTAAACGTGATTCTTATATTACTCTTATCATTCAGTTTTGAAATTAACTTTGCTCAAATGCTAAAGGTAGAAATGGAAGAAATTTCTGTTAATTCTCATTCAATAATCAAAGGTATTGTTTCTAAGAAATGGTCGGAATATGAAGAAAGTGGAAAGGGTATTATTACGATAATAGAGTTTAATGTATTAGAAACGATCAAAGGAGTTTCTTCAAGAGTAGAAAGAGTTGTAATCCCAGGTGGTATTGTTGGAGATATTGGAAGGGTAGTTTCGCACACTCCTCAATTTTATTTAGGTGAAGAAGCGATAGTTTTTATTACATATGACTATAAAAGAAGACCAACAGTTACTGAATGGATACAAGGAAAATTACAAATAATTAATAACAAAGTATTTTATGAAGGAAATGAAATTTATTATGAAGATTTTCTTTTAGGATTGAAAAACTTCATTCAAACAGGAGAGCAAGGTAAAATTGAAATAAATTATGACCACATAAATGAAGGTCCCAATTCTCCGGTTTCGGTTCCATCAATATCAAGTATTACACCAAATAATGGTCCGGCTTTAAGACCTTATGCAATTAATCCAAATGATCCATTTAACCCCGGTGAGAGAGGGACAATAATTAACATTTATGGTTCAAATTTCGGCTCTACACAGGGAACAAGTGTCGTCAGATTTTATGAAAGCGGAGGAGTTCCTGCAGATGCTCAATATATATTATTATGGAGTGATACATATATCCAGTGCAAAGTTCCGGGAAGAGAATTTGCTTCATCAACTTTTCTAAATGCAAGTAGCGGACCTATATATGTTATTACTTCCGGTGGGACAAGCAACGGGGTTCAGTTTGATGTAACTTTTGCAACTCCCAATAAAAGATTTTCAAATTCTAATGTAACATTTTACATTAATGAGAACGGAACACCCGATACAGATGGAGAATTTACTGCAATTCAAAGTTCTTTTCAGACTTGGAGTAGTGTAAATCATTCTATTCATTCGTTTGTTTATGGTGGCACAACTTCTAGAACACCACAAGCGCTTGACGGGTTTAATGATATTGGTTGGATCGAAAGCAACTGGCCTTATGCTTCGTCTGCGATAGGTGTAAATGACTGGTGGTTTGATGGGAATCCAAATTCTCGTCAAATAACTGAATCGGACATTTATTTCAATGGTGTTAATTACAGTTGGACAACAACAGGACAGACTGGAAGATATGATGTTCAAAATATAGCTACTCATGAATTAGGGCATGCACTAAACTTACAGGATTTATATGGAAACACCGATGGGGAAAAAACTTTGTACGGTTATAGTAGCATAAACTAAACGAAAAAGAGAACGCTTGAAACAAATGACATTTCAGGAATGGTTTATCTGTACCCGGATCCATTTTCTCTAACGATTAAAAATAATTTTGAATTTGATACTGAAAATAATGGTCAACTAACTGTCAAAAACTTAACTCAGTCAACAAATACCATTGCATATAATTCACCCATAAACCGAACTGTTTATTGGGGCACCAACTTTGAGGTTACAGCTTATAATCAAATTAACGTTAATGGGAAATTATATAATTATGCTGGCTGGGATGATGACCTTTTAGCACCGAATCCAAGGACAATTACTCCAACAGATAACACAACGTACACAGCACTTTACAAATACCCGCACTATTCTAACTCTACCTCTGCTTACGCAAATCCAAACCAAAGAAGATTTATAAGAACCACTGATACGCAATACAACACCACATACTTTCATATGGTTTACGAGAGTATGGGAAAAATTTGGTACGAACGCAGCACAAACAACGGACAAACCTGGGAAATTATGAATGGTGGTAAACCAATTAATGATGGGATCGGTAAATTTCCATCAATTGATTCTTACCCTAGTAATCATAATGTCATTATTGTATACAATAAAAATGAATCGGAGATTGCTGCTCAATACTATGAAAACGGAGTATTTAAATGTGAGTCAATTGTTAGTAATAGTGGTTGGGTCACTGACGAATCAAAGCCCGTTATTGCTTGGACATATACCAGGTTGATGGTTGCCTGGAATGAATGGGGGGGCTATATACTCTATAGGCTAGGCCAAAAAGTCACTAATTCAAATCCACCTTTACATGATTTTTATTGGTATTTCGATCCTCGCGTAATTTCAGATCCTCTTGAAACTGATAAAGACAATCCAACAATTGGAACTTCTAAGCTTCAGGCAATTGGTTTCTGGTTAGCCTGGGATCGAAACGAGTCTGCAATACAATTTGTTAATTTAGACCTTATAGATGATGACTAAGATAACCAACAATCTGCTATTTATACTTATGGGCAGGCTGGCTTTACTATGAATTATCAACCATCAATTAGTGTAATGCCTAATAATGATTACCGTATT
>MEUV01000022.1:3953-4844 GCA_001772575.1 candidate division WWE3 bacterium RBG_19FT_COMBO_34_6
ATATATTCGGATCAACAGTAAGCAGTCATAGTATGAGAGCTACAGATGATGGTAAAAGTATAATTACATATGGCGACCAGAGTGGTACAAGAAATAAATTCAGACAGGTTTGGTATTGGGGTTCAGAAAAAAATCTTGGAACAACAGGCAAGCAGACTCATTTGAGTAATGGTTCAAGCACTAACAATATGTATGCAATGTCATTTCAGAACACAACACTGCCTTACAGTTTTTCTATGTCGGCCAATCTTGGAAGTCTCCAGAAGGTTACTGAAATACCAATCGCTTCAGGAAGAAGAGGAATTGTAGCTGGCGACAGTGCTGAGTTCTATTTCACATTGGGAGATGTAACTCTCAATGGAAACACAATTGATTTCATTCCAACCGGAATAAATCCTGATTTCACTAATCTGGACACATTGAATTATTACCTCAGTACTGAAAAATTCAACGTAACAAACTCATCGCAATTCAGTTTCTCAATCGAATATGGTGTAACAGATTCACTAAAAGCAGTTCAAAGCCTTGCGGAGAATGAGTACGTTAAATTCAAGCTTCAACTTATAAATGCAAACACAAACCAGGTTATTGGTGAATACACGGTCGTTACATTTACAAAGGAGAATGTTATACCATACTACGGCGAATCATTTTCAATTAACACAAGTGGTATAGGTAACAAAAAGGTTAGAGTTCGTTTTGTAGTTGAGGAGAATATCAGCGGCGAATATGCAATGGCAAACATCCACGCTGAGGAAAATGTTTTGCCAAAGCAAAACGAAAATGTTATTTCATATTCGGGTTCAGAAGTAGTTACCGAGTATGCTGTAGAGCAAAACTACCCTAATCCATTCAATCCAACAACAACCATAAAGTATCAAATTCCAACAT
>MEUV01000022.1:4908-5151 GCA_001772575.1 candidate division WWE3 bacterium RBG_19FT_COMBO_34_6
CTTCTTCGCTTGCAAGCGGTGTTTATATCTACAGGTTAAATGTTAATGACTTTGTAAAGGTGAAGAAGATGGTTATGGTGAAGTAACCAGGGAATCCGAGAGATGACATCTTTTTAAAAAGATGTCATCTCTAAATTTCAATTTCAGACTCTCGCAACCTTATAATTCTTTGCGGCGAAGTAAATTTCTTTTGTGAAGGTTTTAATTACTGTTGCAACCGGTACCGCAAGCAGCATACCAAAT
>MEUV01000023.1:0-147 GCA_001772575.1 candidate division WWE3 bacterium RBG_19FT_COMBO_34_6
GCTCCGCCGACTCCGGCATGCCCGAATTGATCATACATTTTTCTCTTTTGCGGGTCTGATAGTACTTGATATGCTTCGTTTATCTCCTTAAATCTTCTTTCGGCAGCTTCCTTATCCGATTCCCCTCCCATATCGGGATGGTGCTCT
>MEUV01000023.1:179-7966 GCA_001772575.1 candidate division WWE3 bacterium RBG_19FT_COMBO_34_6
CTCTTCCGAAGAATTTTTGTTTACTCCCAGTATTTCGTAATAATCTTTGTTTGTCGCCATGTGGGTATTTTAACACTTAAAATATTTTTATACCAAAATATTTTTTGCCATCAAAAAACCCCCCGAGTACTCGAGGGGCCTTTTGTACAGGTTAAGTAAAAATTACCTAACTGCATCCTTCAAACCTTTTCCTGATTTGAAAGCAGGTGTTTTGCTGGCTGGGATGTGTAGTGGTGCTCCGGTCTGTGGATTTCTTCCCATTCTGGCTGCTCTTGATCTTACCTCAAATGTACCGACTCCGGTCCAGGTAACTTTTTCACCCTTTCCTAGTGCTGCCATTAAGGTATCGGCAAGTGCGTCTAGTGCTTTGGCGGCATCGACTTTTGTCATTCCTGCCTTGTCAGCAACTGCTGCGATTAAGTCTGTTTTTGTCACTTTAAAACACCCCCTCTCAAGATTTCCTAGAGATCTAGGTATGCCTGGTGGCAATTAAATTTATATTATTTTTCAAAAAATAATACCTAAATACTTTTTACAAGATATTATCAAATCTTTCAATAGTATTTAGTACCGTATCTAATATTACACTCCTAAAGGCTTTTCTACCAGTGTTTTCCCACTCAAACTTCTGGTTTAATCCGGATAAATAGTACTGAATGATGATATCGTTTTTTACCCCAAGTACCGAATCTATTATACCCGTCATCCCAATGTCACTAATATACAGGGTTTTACTTGGTAATACAATATTATCACAGGTTGGAACATGGGTATGCGAACCGACCACTGCATCAACTCTACCGTCCATATAATAGGCAAAGGCATACTTTTCACTTGAACATTCTGCGTGGAAATCAATAATTTTATATTTTATTTGGTCATCATCCAAAAATAAATTCAAAATTTCGTCGGCTTTTCTAAAAGGGTCATCAAGCCGTTCATTCAAAAATACACGCCCAAGAAGGTTTATCAACAAAATCTGCCCGTTTTTCCCGGCATCAATCAAAGTATATCCTTTTCCAGGTAAATCTCCGGGAAAATTAGCAGGTCGAAGCACAGGAAGACTGTCGATCTCGTCTTCAAAACTATGTTGCCAAAAAATGTGATCCCCGCTTGTAAAATAATTAACCCCCGCATCAAGCATTTCTTTTATCGTATCCTTTGTTGCACCTCTTCCATGAGCCAAATTCTCTGCATTGGCAATTACAAGATCAATTTTTTGCTTTTTGATAATATTGGGTAATACTTCTTTTACAACTTCTCTTCCAGGACGGGCAACTATATCACCGATAAAAAGTATTTTCATAATATTTATAGTTTTACTATCTCAAAATTATCTATCTTATAAAAACTTCCGATATAAACAGGTTCTTTTGACGATTTAATCAATATTACTATAACTAGGAACAAAAATAATATAAAAACCGATATTATGCAACTACTTATCAGCGATTTTAAAAACCGCATAAAAATATAAAAAGTAATTAAAAATAAAAAAATTACTAATATGTAGTACATATTTATTATTTTGCAGTTTCAGTTACTCTTGTTTCTCTTATAACAGTGACCTTTACAACACCCGGGTATGTTTGCTCCAATTCAATCTTTTTAGCTATTTCTCTGGCTAAAAAGGCAGTGGAATCATCATCGACCTTGGTTGGTTCCACAAATACCCTTACTTCTCTACCTGCTGATATTGCATACACTTTATCAATACCATCAAATTGTTTGGCAGCATCTTCCAATGCTCTCATTCTTTTGATATACGACTCATAATCCTCACCTCTGGCACCGGGACGTGCACCGCTTACGTGGTCAACCAAATTTACTATGGCAGATTCTATAGAACTAAAGGGTTTGTCCTCATGATGCTCCGCAATACAATTTACAACTTCCTCGGCTATTTTATGTTTATTCAAAAGATCAACACCAAGTTGTATGTGTGTGCCCTCATCTTCTGTAACAATCTTTCCGATATCATGAAATAAACAACCAAGCCTCACGGTATCAACATTCGCCTTCAATTCATAAGCCAAGGCAACGCCCATCTTCGTTTCCTCTAAAGTGTGCTCGATCATGTTCTGACCATAAGAAAATCTATATTTAAACTTACCTAGCATATAGACTAGATCTCTTGGAATATTGTAGGCTCCAACTCTATGACATAAATCATCCCCGGCTTTGAAAATAATATGATCTATTTCCTCAGATGTTTGTTTATAAATATCTTCAATTCTTGCAGGTTGTATTCTTCCGTCTTTTATAAGTCTCTCCAGGGATAATCTGGCTACTTCCCTTCTTATCGGATCAAAACATGATAAAAGTATTTCTCCTTGGCTTGAATCCAAATCGAATTCAACTCCGGACAGCTCTTCTAGCTTTTTTATGTTTCTTCCTTCCTTACCTATTATCCTTCCTTTTATCTCTTCATCAGGTAAAGCAACCTTGGAGGTTGTGTACTCAACAACGTAGTCTGTTGAACCAAACCTCATTGTTTCAACAAGAAGTTTTTTGGCATCTTCCTCTACGTTTTTTTGCACCTCTTCCTTCATCTCCCTGATCTTTTTGGATTTTTCTTCAATGAGCTCTTTATCAAATTCTTTCATTAACTCTCCTCTTGCTTCTTGTCTTGTAAGACCGGCAATTTTTTCCAAACTTTCTTTTCTTTGTCTAAGAAGATCTTCCGCATCGGATGTCATTTTATCTATGGCCTCTTTTGCTCTTTTAAGTGTCCTGGAACGTTCTTCCAATTCTCTGGCCCTGGCGTCGACCTCAGCTCTTGCAACAGCCATTTTTTTCTCTTCTTCCATGGCTTTGGATCTTACTTTAGATGATTCTTCCTCAGCCTCGGATTTTATCCTAAGAGCTCTGTCTTTTGCCTCCAAAATTATTTCTTTGGCGCTGTTTCTAACCTCGATCAAAGCTGACTCATCAACAGTAACTTTTGGCTCAGCTTTTTCTACTTTTTCAACTTTTTCGACTACTTTTTCTTCTTTTAGTAACTTTTTTAAAAATTCAATCAACATAATAACCTCCATAAAATAAAATATTATTTTGGGAAATACTTAAAGCAAAATATGATCAAACATTAAGTTTATCTTTGACAAGTAGATTTAATTTCCGCTTCATATTTTGATTATGTAAAATCAGATTCATAATATTTCCCATGCAGATTCTATTTTACATCAAGATGACTGTCAACTACAGTTTTAACAATTTCGTATGTGTATCCTTTGGAAATAAGAAATTTCAATAATTTGGATTTGATTATATACGGGTTTTTATCCTTTATCGTGCGTAATTTTTTTTCAATTTCTTTTTCTATTATTTGACGTTCGTTATCATTTGTATAAAGTTTTAAAGCTGATTCGATATTGGCGGGATTAACTTTTTTTCTTAATAAGAATTGTTTAATTTTATATTTATTTTGAGGATGTCTGGAATTAATTTTTTCTTTAACAAGATCGGCCGCATACTTTGCGTCATCCAATAATTTAATGTTTCTTAGATAATCTAAAATATTTTGTTCGATTTCCTTTTTTGTTTTCTCATCAAGCGGGGTGTCTTCCAAATTCTGGATCACGTACCTTATCTTGCTTATAATCTCGTGTTCTGTTCTGGGTTTTGTTGACAAAAAATTTAGAACCTTAGATTTTATAAAGTTTGATACCCGTAAAAAATCTTTGTTATCAAAATTATTCTGATTCTGCATCAAATTCAGTATGTTCGCTGCCAATTTGCAAAGGTACTTCTTTATTATTCAATTTTTCTCTTATTTTTTTCTCTATCTCCTGACAAATTTTTGTATTTTCTTTTAGAAACATTTTGGCTGCATCTCTACCCTGACCGATTTTTTGATTTTCGTACTCATACCAGGAGGCACTTTTTTTGACAATACCAAATTCAGAAGCTACATCCAGGATATTTCCTTCTTTACTAATTCCTTCGTTAAACATGATATCAAATTCCGCAGTTCTGAAAGGAGGGGCAACTTTATTTTTTACAACTTTTACCCTTACTTTGATACCTGTTACATTTTCGCCTTCTTTAAGAGACTGGATCCTTCTTATTTCCATCCTTACGGAAGCATGGTATTTGAGTGCTACTCCTCCGGAAGTTGTCTCCGGATTTCCAAACATAACGCCTACTTTCATTCTCATCTGATTTGTAAATATAACTGTACTATTGGATTTACTAATCGCCCCGGCTAAACGTCTTAGAGCTTGGCTCATAAGTCTTGCCTGTAAAGCTATGTGGCTGTCCCCGATATCTCCCTCTATTTCCGCTCTGGGAACTAACGCGGCAACAGAATCTATGGCAATAACATCGACTGCATTTGATCTAATAAGGGTTTCAGCAATTTCTAAAGCCTGTTCTCCTGTGTCAGGCTGCGATACCAGAAGTTCATCTATATTTACACCGGTCTTTGCTGCATAAACAGGATCGAATGCGTGTTCTGCATCGATCAAAGCAGCTGTTCCGCCAAGTTTTTGAGATTCCGCAATGATGTGCTGCACCACTGTTGTTTTACCTGACGACTCCGGACCATAAATCTCAATGATCCTACCCCTTGGAACACCGCCTATCCCCAATGCCATATCCAAAGCAATCGAACCTGTAGGAATATATGATGCACCTTTTTGTTCCGGCCTATCGCTTAGTCTCATGATCGAACCTTTACCGCAATTCTTTTCAATTTGCGCAAGAGCCGAATTTAAAGCAAACTCTTTATTTTTCTGGGCAGTACTTTCCTGATCTTTTGTAGAGACTTTTGGAGACATAGATTTCCTTTCAAAAATATCTGATATAGATATTCTAATACTTTATGATATTTTAACAATACAAAATCCTCTAATTATTATAGATTTATTGATAAATTAAGTCTTACTAAAACTTCTTCTTTTCCAAGAATAGATAAAATATCAAAAATCGGCGGGGTGGCTTTTTCCCCGGTGATTACGTATCGTAATGTCATAAAAGCTTCTTTTGTTTTGTAATTATTTTTTTCAATATATTCATGTGATAATTTTTCAAGATTTTCGGAATTCCAATTATCCTTTCTTACATTATTATAAATTGTGTTAAGACCTTTCAGAATTTCTTGGCTGCGTTGCGTATCTTTGGTAAACTCATCTATTAAATTTTTTTGGATAATCGGATTTTTATAAAAATAGCGGGACAAATCTACGTATTCTGACAACGTTTTGATTCTCTCTTGTAATAATCCCAATACTTTTACATTGTATTTATCATCAAAATTATTACCGTGCAAATCTATATTAAACTTTTTTGACCATAGTTTAAGCTCATTATATAAATTTTCCGGTTTCATCTGTCTAATATAATATCCGTTCAGCCATAACAGTTTCTCCCGGTCAAAGGCTACAAGATCGGTTTTGTGTATTCTTTCTATATCAAAATCACGGATAAATTCCTCCATTGTATATATTTCTTTTTCTGTTCCGGGATTCCATCCCAAAAACATTAAAAAATTTATAAGTGCATCGACTAAGTAGCCTTCTTTTAGAAAATCCACTGCATATACAGCTCCGTATCTTTTAGAAAGTTTTCTATTTTCTCCCTTTTCTTTCAGATTTGGTAGATGAACAAAAACAGGTAAATCCCAGCCAAAATATTTATAAAGCAAAATGTGTTTGGGTGTTGAAGGAAGCCAGTCATTTCCTCGCATCACATGAGTTATTCTCATTAAATGATCATCGATTACAACACCCAAATGATACGTAGGAAAGCCATCTGATTTTAATAAAATACTATCGTCTACCTCATTTGAGTTAAACTCCAAATGACCGTATACAGCATCATCGAATGAAATTTTCTCGTTTTGGGGAACTTTTAATCTCACAACATAGGAAATATTATTTATCAGTGATTTTTCAACATCGGTTTTGGATAAATTTCTACAATGACCGTCATACATAGTTTTTGACAAACCCTTTTTTTGCTGTTCTTCCCTCATACTATCAAGTCTTTCCTTAGTACAAAAACAATAATATGCATGTCCTTTTTCTACCAGTTCCTTTGCATATTTTTTATATAAATCCAGTCTTTGTGATTGAATATAAGGACCGTATTCTCCTTCTTTTCCCGGACCTTCGTCCCAATCCAGTTTATAATCCAAAATTACATCTAAGATCCTTTCAACTGCACCCTCAACATATCTTTCTTGATCAGTATCCTCAATTCTAATAATAAATTTACCTTTTTCTTTCTTACAAAAAGCATAATTATATAAAACAGTTCGTATATGACCTATGTGGTACTCACCGGTAGGGCTTGGCGCCATCCTTGCTCTTATATTTGACATAAGGTCATTTTAGCAAAAACATAGACATGATAATATATATACGTGACACTTACTGAAACTTCAAAAACTGTCCGAAGAGGAATAATCGGTAGCATATTTATAATAATTTTGTATTATATTTCAATCATCATAATTATCCCTCTTACCAAAGACTTTTTTGCTAAAATGTTCCCGCCTAAAGATCCGCCCACACCTATATACGGAGTATTACCGGCTTTGGAATTTGTAAAAAAAGAAATAAAAAATGATGCACCTCCGACTTTCAAATTGGATACGAAAACCGGTAAACTACCGGATGATAATCCGAAAAAGATGACTGTATATAAATTTCAAAAACCGATCCCCTCTTTTGAAAAAGGTGAATCTGCAGTAAATACAGCTAAAGAATTTGGATTTGTTGATTTAGATCTGATTACCAGCCTTAAGGAAAGCACTTACAAATGGAAAAACCTACTGTCGGGAGGAACAATGGAGATAAATACAAATACTAAGGAATTTATTATCAATGTTCCTATTGCGGGAAAAGGAGAACTTTTTTCCAGGGGAATGCTAAGCTATGCGGGTGTAACAAAACAAGCCACGGATCTTCTTAAAAAAATAGGAAGAGATCAGGATCCCCTTTACAAAGAAGCCACCAATAAAATATCACTGGGAAAAATAGTAAATACAAGAATCCAACAAATAGATAATATTAATGACGCTCAACTTGCCAGGATCGACTTTTTTAGAAAAATTGACAAATATCCAATACTAGGTCCTGATCCTATCAAAGGTCTAATAAATTTCACGGTAAGAAAATATAATGAAAAGTATCCTGTTTATAATTATCCTTTTGCTGAATACCATGTATGGACAATAGAAACACAATCAAATGCCACATATCCGATTATTCCCATAAACGATGCTTGGGAAATATTAAAAAATAATAAGGCTGTTATTACAAATGTTACCCCAAAAAATGAAGGCAATTTAAATGATTATTCTCCTGTAAGAATAGAGAGTGTTTTTATTAATAATATTTATCTCGCATATTATGACAGCACAAGCATGCAAGAGTATCTCCAACCGATATGGGTTTTTGACGGGACTTACACTACATCAGGTACGCAGGGAGGTACTATTTCATTTTATTATCCTGCGGTATCTGCTGAATATATCAAGCTCCCTTAATAGAATTATCGCCACTCAAAACTATTCAGTGTCCACAAAAGTAAATTTTTAGTATCTAAAAACCTGTCCTCCGAGGACATAACAATAATCGTAATATCCTTATTTTCTTTTTTGTATTCATAAATTAAAACTTCTCCTGCTCCCGAGGTTCTGCCTGTTTTTATTCCAACACTCTCAGGTATTTCCCATAATAATTTATTTGTGTTCTCTACTTCCAAATTTAATTTTTCATTTACCGGGGAAAAAATATAATTTTTTGTTTTTACCGCCTCTCTTACGGATTCGTTTTTCA
>MEUV01000024.1:0-1153 GCA_001772575.1 candidate division WWE3 bacterium RBG_19FT_COMBO_34_6
ATCAAAAGGAGGCAGAATGTTTACCGGAATTAGTCTTACATGCTTAATGCTTAGCGGAATTTTCATTCTTTTTCAAAATACTCCACTCACCGGCTTTGATAAATTTCTCTTTTTTCTTTTGGGATCTGTCGGAGCAGGTTTCGGATTCTTTGGATTTTTATCTGAAAAACAAAGAAAGGGTAACTTTAAAGTACCGTTGATCTCAGGTACAATCCAATTCCTTTCTGCCACATATCTCGCAGCAGCATTTCTTGTACTCTAAGGAGGAAAAATGATTTGCTTATTTATCGAGCTAGTATTTTTTCTACTAATCCGGCACAAATTTGCTGGACCAAGTTTCTACGAAATGGGGCTTGAACCGTTAATTTATATGTTCTTCTCTTTTGTAGGTGTGTTGGAGTTAAGAACAGAGATAAAAAAAATGGGTAGATGGTCTACGTACGCCCCATATATCGCACATATCTTAATTTTTGTCATTTCGCTAATAATCTTTATCAGATAAGCAAGATGACCAAAATCTCCAGAAAAGCCCAAAAAGCCTATCCGGAGATTTTTTTTATTCCAAAATTAATTATTCCCCAAAATACAAAAAAAGGTTATTATGATAAGGTAAAAATTGTATGGCTAAAGAAAAAGTTATAATACAACTAAAAGAAGATCCGCTTACGCCGATAAGGCATACGGCTGAGCACGTGCTTCATAGCGCGTTAAAATCTTTGTATCCCGAAATAAAACTTGTTATGGGTCCCCCTATCAAAGATGGGTTTTATTGTGATTTTGATCTTGAGTACAAGATATCACCCGACGATTTTCCTAGAATAGAAACTAAAATGAAGGAGATTATTAATGCCAAAAAAGATATCAAAATGAAAGAGGTAGATTTAAAAAAAGCTAAGGAAATTTTTAAAAATAATCCGTACAAACTGGAAAACCTTAACGAGATTTCCCAAAGAGGAGAAAAAATTTCAATTTGCATTATGGGAGACGAAAAAGATCCTGTTGATATTGATGTTTGCATGGGATATCATGCCAAAAATACATCCGAAGTCAAGGCGTTCAAATTACTGTCTGTTGCAGGTGCCTACTACAAAGGCAGCGAAAAAAATAAAATGCTGCAACGAATATACGCTACCGCATTTGAAAACCAAAAAAA
>MEUV01000024.1:1199-2401 GCA_001772575.1 candidate division WWE3 bacterium RBG_19FT_COMBO_34_6
CGTGAGCTTGATCTTTTTGCTTTTTCCGATAATGTTGGGCATGGTCTTCCATTGTGGACTCCTAAAGGTACTATTATCAGAGATGAGATCGAAAATTGGGCAAAAGAAACCGAAAAAAAATGGGGGTATGTTAGGGTGGCAACGCCGCATATTGGAAAAAGTAAACTTTATGAAATATCCGGACATCTTCCTTATTACAAAGATGATATGTACGGTTCGATGGAAGTGGAAGGTGACCTGTACTACCTAAAAGGTATGAATTGCCCGCACCATCACGAAATTTACAATTCCAACCCACGTTCATACAAAGAATTGCCTCTAAGATATGCTGAATACGGAACTGTTTACAGGTACGAACAATCCGGTACATTATTCGGACTTATGAGGGTCCGATCTATTGCTCAAAACGATGCCCATATTTACTGCACACTGGACCAGGCAGAGCAGGAGTTTCTAGACGTATTAAAACTTCATGAATATTATTACAATATTTTAGGTTTAACCAGAAAGGATTATTTTATCGTAATGGGACTCCCGGATGAATCAAAAAGAGATAAATATCACGGGGATAAAAAACTTTGGGATACGGCTGAAAAAATGATGAAAAATGCAATCGCAAAATCCGGTATAAAAAGTATAGATGACATCGGAGGTGCAGCTTTTTATGGACCGAAGATTGATTTTAATGTTATCTCATCAATCGGACGGGAATTTTCGATCTCAACCAATCAGCTGGATCTATATATGCCAACGAGATTTAATCTTGAATACACAGATAAAGATGGGTCCAAAAAACTATGTGCGGTAATTCACAGAGCACCGCTCGGTTCACACGAGAGATTTATCGGATTTCTGATAGAACACTACGGCGGGGCATTCCCCGTATGGCTTTCGCCGGTTCAAGTTATGATTATTCCTATCAAAGATTCAAATTTAGAATATGCGCAAAAGATAAAAAATTTATTTGATGAAAAAAATCTACGTTGCAGTATAAACGATAAGGATGATTCGATGGGAGCTAAAATACGTGAAGCATCACAACAGAAAATACCGTATACCGTAATTTTAGGCGATAACGAAACAAAAAATAATACTATTAGTATAAGGCTTAGATCAGGAGAGCAGTATAATAACTTGGATATATCCGAGGCTTTGGATAAAATCTCAAACATCTATTTGACCAAAAGCCTAAATCTATGGTA
>MEUV01000024.1:2417-2776 GCA_001772575.1 candidate division WWE3 bacterium RBG_19FT_COMBO_34_6
TTTATACATAGACCAAAACATCAAGTAAATGATTACATAAGGTTTGACCAAGTACGGCTTATTGACAATGACGGTACAAATGTAGGTATATTGAAAACAAAAGATGCACTACAAAAAGCAAGGGAGCAGGATCTTGATTTAGTTGTTATTTCGGAGAAGGCAATTCCTCCTGTAGCAAAAATATTGGAGTATTCCAAATTTTTATACGAGGAAAAGAAAAAACAAGCAGGAAAACCAAAGGTCGGTAAAAATGAAACTAAAGAGTTTATCTTTGGTCCGACAATAGGGGAAGGTGATCTAAATGTAAGAATTGAGAGAACCAGGCAGTTTATTATGGATGGGAATAGGGTTCAGGTCAC
>MEUV01000024.1:2801-5663 GCA_001772575.1 candidate division WWE3 bacterium RBG_19FT_COMBO_34_6
TAAATAGGTTTATACAAAGACTTGAGGATGTTGCAAAAACAGAATCAAATCCTAGACAAAAGGGTAACTTAATTACCGTAACATTTATAAAAAGATGAAAATGGGAAAATTAAAAACAAAAAAAACATTATTAAAAAGAATAAGAATTACTAAAAACGGTAAGATCGTTAGAAAACAAATCGGGATCGGACATCTAAAAGTGAAGTGGTCCTCAAAAAGAAAATTCAGGAAAGCTAAAAAATTAGTCCAAAAAAATAAAGGGCATATTAAAAAATTAAAAAGATTATTAGGAAACCATGTCTAGAGTAAAAGGCGGTTTTACAAACAAAAGAAGGCACAACAAAATATTTAAACTTGCCAAAGGTTATAGAGGTGCAAGACACAGACTGTATAAAAAGTCTCATGAGGCGGTTTTAAGAGCAGGCGAGCATGCCTTCGCAGGAAGAAGAAAAAGACGACGTGATCTAAGGCGTCTTTGGATCACAAGAATAAACGGTGCGTTAATTTCACAAGGGATTAACTATTCCAGATTTATTGATGGGCTTAAAAAAGCAGGTATAGAATTAGATCGTAAAATTTTATCAGATATAGCTATTTCTGATCCTAAAGCTTTTGAACTATTAGCCAAAAAGGCTAAAGAGTCCTTTGGAATCTAACTTTCAAAAGGTATAATTATTAAGAATAGTTCATAAGTTTGTATGGATGAAATTAACTCCAATATAGAAAATATAAAGAATACTTTTACAAAAAGCATTAACGATGCAAAAAGTACTTATGAACTGGAAAATCTATACCTGGATTTCTTTTCCAAAAAATCAGGAAAAATAACTTTACTTATAAAAAAACTGGCTGACCTTAATATTGAGGAAAAAAAGAAATTAGGTCCGGTTATAAATCAGCTTCAAAATGAATTTAAATTAAAAATAGATCAAAGAAAAAAAGAGATAAAAGACCTTGATCTAAAAAATCAATCTTTAGATTTTACTTACCCCCTGAAAGCAAAATCATGCGGTTATTTACATCCGCTTACTCAAACAGTCAGGGAAATTGACAGTTTTTTTAGATATTATGGTTACTCCGTTGTAGAGGGACCTGAAATCGAAACCGAAGAATATAATTTTAGGAAATTAAACCTACCAAAGGGTCATCCTGCTACTGACCTGCAAGATAGCTTGTATATCAAAGGTGACATACTTTTAAGACCGCACACATCATCGGTTGAAGCAAGAATACTGACGGATTACAAACCACCGATCAAGGTTGTTATTCCGGGTAAATGCTTTAGAAATGAGACACCAAACAGCACGAATGCCTCATTTTTTCATCAATATCAGGGAGTAGCAGTGGACAAAGATATTAATTTGCAACATCTAAAGGGAATCTTGCAGGAATTTCATAAATTTTTATTTGGCGAAGATATAAAACTTAGATTTAGATACAAATATTATCCTGAGGTATCCCCGGGGATGGGTGTTGATATGAAATGTAAATTTTGTAATGGTAAAGGATGCCCGGTATGCAAATATAGGGGTTGGATTGAGGTTTTGGGAAGCGGTATGATTCACTACAACACACTAAAGATGTGTGGTATTGATCCGGAAAAATATACCGGTTTTGCCTTTGGTATGGGATTGGACAGGCTTGTCATGCAAAAATTCGGAATTGACGATATCCGCAAATTATATGGGGGGATAATTTATAAATAGTATGAGAATACCTATTGAATGGCTAAAAGAATATATTGATATAAAAAAAAGTTCGAAAGAAATCGCAGATGATTTTACTATTATCGGACTCTTGTTAGATAAGGGTATAGAAAGTTATCAGAGCAGAGATTATAAAACAGATGTTTTGGATCTGGAGCATAGAATGGATAGATCCGATTGGTTGAGTATTACCGGTTGTGCAAGAGACCTTGCTGCTTTTCAAAATATCTCTTTTAAATATCCTCAGTCACACAGCGAACCCGGGAAAACTTTACAGTCAAAGGATATTGTAAATATAAAAGTTGATTGTACTGATCTTGTTTTTAGATTTAATACAAAGGTCTTTAAAAACATCAAAGTAAGACCTTCGCCGGTATGGCTGAAAAACAGGCTTGAAGCTTACGGTATACCTTCAATTAATAATATTGTCGATATTACAAACTATGTCATGATCGAATATGGCCAACCTATGCACGCACAAGATTTAGCCAAAATGGAAAAAAGAGAAATAGTAATAAGAAGAGCAAAGGATGGGGAGAAAGTAACCACCCTTCTGGGAGAAGATGTGAGTTTAACCAAAGATCAGTTTGTTTTAACCCAAAACGGCAAAGCTACTGTAGTAGGGGGTATTGTTGGAGGCAGAGCCACCGCCGTAGATGAGAGCACAACCGAAATTGTTCTGGATGCCGGAAATTATGATCAAAATAATATTAGAAGATCATCAAGGTACCTAAAGATCCAAAACGAGACCGTTTCCCGCTACGACAAATATCTCCATCCACATCTTTGTGAAGCGGCTATACAAAGAGCGGTGTTTTTGATCCTTGAGCTGGCAGGAGGGGAATACTATGAAAATATCGATTGGTACCCCAAAAAGTATGAACAAAAAATATTAACTCTTACACAAAAACGCATTAGTCTTATCAGCGGCATGAATATAGAAAAAAATACAACAGAAAAAATTCTAATAAATTTAGGTTATAAAATTATTTCATATGAGGATGGTCTTTGGGTTCTTGAGGTGCCTTATTTTAGAACGGATGTAGAGGTTGAAGATGATTTAATCGCAGATATATTAAGAATAAGTAACTACGATAAAATACCTATTTCATTTTTAAATGCTGCTCCGCCTAAAGAGATAACAACATTTATCTAT
>MEUV01000024.1:5690-9440 GCA_001772575.1 candidate division WWE3 bacterium RBG_19FT_COMBO_34_6
TACTGATCCTCTTGTTGAGTATGATCCATTGGAAGCAGGTCAGATAACTCTAGAAAATTCTTTATCCCCCCAAAAAAATGCTCTTAGATCAAATATAAAACAGTCGCTTTCAAATGTTTTAGGTTTATACAAAAAATATGGAGTAGAAAATATCTTTATATTTGAAATCGGGAATATCTATCAACAATCAAAAAATAACAACAGGTATGAGGATTATCAGGAAATAGCAATGCTTGGCATTTATTACGAGAACACTAATAACACAGCCTCGCAAAACTTAAATGAGATTAAACACATTTTAGGTGCAATTTTATCCAATCTTGGAACCAATAAATACGAACTTACCAAGGATGGTGAAGTTTTAATTAACAATAAATCTATCGGAAGAATAGACATAAACAGTATTGAGCTGGATATTGATTTATTAAGTAAAATTAACTTATCTCCCTCAAGAATAGTATCTGAACTAAAAAATGACGTTATCGAAAATATTTCTTTGGTAATTGATAGGAATAAAAACTTCGGGCCTGTTTATAATTTTATAAAAGATTTTGATCCTAATATTACCGATATGGAAGTTATGGAGGAGTACCATGGTAAAGAGATAGAGGATAATAAAAAGACAATATTAATAAAAATTACTTATAAAACTCCTGAGACAGGGGAAATTAGAAAACAACTCTTTACACAACTAAAAAGTAAATATGGTGTAATTCACAGGGAATAATAAATATTAATCCAACTGATAACCCACAACTTCAAGTTCTACATCTTCCTCGGCTTTTTCTCCTCTTTCATTCTCAGCCACTACTTTAAAATCATGCGTACCTATATCCTTGGAGGATAGCTCAAAATTATAACCCCAAGGAGATGATCTATCCTCGGTCATACGCTGACCATCCATGTATACCTTTACATATTCGATATCACGTCCGGAGGAAACCTCTGCACTTAACCTAAAATCCAAAGGTACTCTATCTCCGTCTTTAAAATTAGGAATTTCTATACATATTCTATCTTTATCAACCTCTCCGTCATCAAAAGCAAGGCATGATCTTGATTTGGGTGGAAAGTATTTGTCCTCATCAGAATAATTTTCGCTTACCCATTTATCCACATACATCTGCCACTCAGGAAGCTCGGCTCTGATATCAATATATGTTTCTGTGTCGGTTTTATCCGCTTCTTTGCACTCTTCATTAGCTATTTTTCCATCAATTTCACATATTTCCAAGGTTTTATACCAATCACTGACAGATGATGGTTCTGTTCCTTTTATAAACCACTCTTGTCTGGTATTGCCATCTTTATAAGGCAACATACCTGTTAGAGAATCAACAGATATTTTATTGACTGTTTCAGGAGCTTCAAACTTTTCCGGATTTTCCTTAAAAAATTTTTCTAAATAATACTTCATAAATTTATTCCATATCGGTGTTGCACCTGTTATACCTGAAGCTATATAAGGGTTCATTTTTTCATTATTGTTATTTCCAACCCAAGCACCTATTACAATAGATGGGGTGAACCCTATAGCGTAGTTATCTCGTTTGTCATCTGTAGTACCGGTTTTTACAGCTACTTGATAGTTAGGAATCTTTAACAATGACCCGAGACCAAAAACCGCACTTCTTGCTCCATCATCGGAAAGGATGTCCGACATCAAAAAAGCAACATCTTCGCTCAAAACTTTCTTACCAAATTCAGAACGGTATGAATATAAAATGTTACCATTTGAATCTTTTACCTCCAAAAGTGGGGTGGGGGACTGAAAAGTACCTTTATTCGCAAAAGTTCCAAAAGCTCCTGTAAGCTCAAGGAGCTTAGTTTCACCTCCACCAAGAGTCAACGCCAAACCGTACCTAGTTCTATCCTTAAATGTTGATATGCCCATCTCTTCCGCAAGATCAATCATATTGTTAATACCCACAATTTTTAATGCTTTGACAGCCGGAATATTCAAGGAATTACCAAGAGCTTTTCTAAGTGGCATAGGGCCTCTAAATATACCATCATAATTTTCGGGAATATACGGCTTTTCTGCAGATGAGCCCGGAAATTTAGTCGGTACATCCAAAAGTACATATGATGCCGGATAGCCATTTTTTAACATTGTTGCATAGGTGAGAGGTTTAATAGCAGACCCCGGTTGCCTATTAGCGGTGGTAACATTAAGCTCCGGCTCAAATAGACAGCTGTTTTCCCCGGTAACACCGGAAACACAACTATCCGGTTCTGATTTGAGAAAATAGCCTTTTGACCCAACCATAGCAATGATCTGACCTGTTTTGGGATCAATAGCAACCAAGGAACCGTTGTAGACATTAAGATTTTTGGAGCTCTCAACCTCAGTATATACAATTTCCTGTGCTTTCTCCTGTACCTCTAAATCCAGGGTTGTTCTCACCTGCAAGCCACCCTGTTCTACAAAATCTTCCCCAAACATATCAATCAGTTTTTGTTTTACATAAAAAATAAAATGCGGAGCATTAAAAGGTATACTGGATGATTGAAAAATAAGTTCTTCCTTTTTTGCAACTTCAATATCTTCTTTACTGATATAAAAACGGTTCCCATTCTGTCCTTCCCAACCTTTTTCATACATCAAAGATAAAACTGTATTCTTCCTCTCAATTCCTGCTTCAGGATTTGTACCAAATTGGGAATAATAACTCGGTCTTTGAGGAAGTCCGGCTAAATAAGCCGATTCGGCTAAGGTTAAATCTTTGGGGTGTTTGTTGAAATATGCTTTGGCAGCAGTGTATATTCCATAGTTTTGGCCGCCATAAGGAGACTCATTTAAATACATTTGAAGGATTTCATCTTTAGAGTATCTATTTTCCAATTGCAGGGACAAAATTAATTCTTTAATTTTCCTTGTTATTGTTCTTTCCTGAGTTAACAATGTATTTTTTATTACCTGCTGAGTAAGTGTAGAACCTCCCTGAAGACCCTGGCCTGTAATTGTGTTTTTTACTGCCCTTAGCATACCTTTTAAGGAATAACCTTTATGGGCATAAAAATTAGCGTCTTCTGCGGCGAGCGTAGCGCTAGCAGTATATGGAGAAATTTCATCGAGTTTAACCAGAGTTCTATTTTTCTCTCCATAAACTTCATAAATCGGTTTACCGTTACGGTCAAATATTTTGGTGGAAAGTTCATAGCTTCTTTCCAAAAGCTGGTTGGGATCAGGAAGCTGTCTGGATATAAAGGCAAATATCATGATGATTAGAAGAGTTCCAAAAATTAAACCTATAAAAACAAAGGTTGTCAGATAAGTAAGAATCAAAAGCTGTCCTTGGGAAAGTTTAACATTAGGTATTTTAAATTTTATATTTGAAAAATCCGGTTTTGTTAAAATTGTCTTTTTTAACCTATATAGCTTACTTTTTAAAAGTCTTTTTTTGGAGGGATCCAAAGAAATCATATATATGATTATATCAGGTAGTAAATATTATTTTTTATTTTTGCATAAAAATGCTAAATATGGTATATTTGCCGTAACATCAACCTAGACGCACTCTTTGCTCCAACTCAAAGCTAGTGCAACCAAAAAAGAAAAGGAGATTAATATGTTAAGTAAAAATTACACATTAGTTGGTCATGTTCGAGGCTCCTGCGGTACTTTAGATTTATGCGATCCCAGTGAAGATGCAGATTGTTTTGAGGTCCGTTTGATTGGAGGTTCGAGAAAAGATGGCAAAATCAGCGCCGTCACGATTAGATTTGCACAAAAAAAGGAGGGATATA
>MEUV01000024.1:9455-11289 GCA_001772575.1 candidate division WWE3 bacterium RBG_19FT_COMBO_34_6
TTTGTACCGGAGTAAATCTAATCCGTATAAAACCTTATTCTTGGAAAATATATTGCAGGGACGGAATGCCTTCGCAACTTCAGAAAAAGATCCTCGAAGTTGTAAACATGCATGACGGTCTGCCACATCTCAAGATGTACTAGAAAGTGATGAGATGACTACCGCCCGGAAGCCCCCAAGCGTTTTTCTTCTTGGTAATGTAACCTTGAAGAATCCTACAGGTGCATATTATATATATCTAATAGGAGGAATTTGGTCTTGCGATCGGATAAAAAACGTAAGTATATATGTCTCAAAAACTCTTACGAATGAACCAAATAAAGATGGAAAGAATATTGTTCATAAGATAACGATCGAACGAGATGATGTAACAGGGGCTTTTTCTAATAATTGCGGTATTCCAACAGAGATAAGGAGTTTGATTAAGAAAAAAACAACGGTCTTGTTTGAAAAGTAAAATTGTTTTACCCGCTATGCAAAATTATCGTGCCTAGCGGGTTTTAAATTTGTAATATTTAGCGTTTTTTGCTACCATAACAACACCAAAATCCCAATTAAGGAGAATAGAACATGGCATTCCGAGGTTTCTTATTAATAACAAACGGTGAAAATTCAAAGGTTTGGGGGGATATTGAGATGCTAACAAGTAGTACTGCAACATTGTGTACCGACGGCCAGGAAATGAAAATCGGAACCAGGGGAGAGGTGTACCGTCCGGATAAAAATACTAAAGCAAATTTCAATACACCTTCTATCCGAATTGGGGCTATTTGGCAAATTGAAAGGGTGGAGAGAACAAAAATATGCGGTTGTGATGGAAAAAATAAATTGTATTTTTTGCACGAAGTAGCATAGTTCCTCTTTACAGCATCCCCTACATAAAGAAATTATAATTTCTAAATGTAGGGGACTTTTTTACTATGATATACTAATTTTATGGCTAAAGTTCTCAAAGATGAAACATTAATTGAAAAATTCTTAACCCGGGGAGTCGATCATATTTTTCCTTCAAAAGAAGAGTTAAGAAATAAATTAATGTCAGGAGAAAGGCTTAGAATATATCAAGGATTTGATCCTTCGGGACCGTATCTTCATATAGGTCACGCGATTGGTATTAGGGCTTTGTCTATTCTTCAAAAACTTGGCCATGAGGTTATTTTCCTTGTCGGAGATTATACAGCCAGGGTAGGTGATCCTGATGCCGATAAGGCCAGAGAATTATTATCTCCGGAGAAAATAGAGCAGAATATGCAGGGTTGGAAAAAGCAAGCAAGCCAGTTGATTGATTTTGAAGGAGAAAATCCGGTACTTTTTAAACATAACTTTGAGTGGCTCTCAAAACTTACTATGGAGGATCTGATTAAACTTATGAGCCAAACAACTGTCCAACAAATGCTCGAACGTGACCTTTTTCAAAAAAGAATGAAAGAAAATATACCTGTTGGACTTCAGGAATTTATTTATCCTTTAATGCAGGGCTACGATTCTGTTGCAATGCAGGTGGACATGGAGATCGGCGGTGCTGATCAGATCTTTAATATGCTGGTGGGGAGACAACTTTGTAAAAATTATTTAAACAAAGAAAAATTTGTTAGGGCAAATACTTTAATGGAAGCTCCTGATGAAGCCACAATGAGTAAAACAAAGGGAAACGGTATAAACCTCTCTGATTCTTCTAATGATATGTACGGTAAGGCAATGTCTTATGATGACAAAATGATTGCTAAAGGTCTTACTTTACTTACCGATATTGAGTTTGACCAAATAGAGGATATTAACAAAAAAATTATAGCGGATGAAAATCCCATGGAATTCAAAAAGATTATGGCCTATG
>MEUV01000024.1:11313-19420 GCA_001772575.1 candidate division WWE3 bacterium RBG_19FT_COMBO_34_6
AAACATTTTGAGGAAACGGTTCAAAATAAACAAATGAGCGATGCGGATCTATTTAAATTATCTATTCAAGGTAACCAAAGTGTACTTGAAGTTGCAAACAGCCTTAACCTTACCTCACAAGCTAACCTTTCTACTTCTGAATTAAAAAGGATAATCAGCCAAGGCGGATTTGAATATAACAGCCAAAAAATTACTGATTTTACCAAACGGTTGGATTTGAAAAGCGGGAATATTATAAAACTTGGAAAAAGACTTTTCGGAGTTATAAAATAAATAATATGAAAAATTTTGAACAGCCATCTAAAGCAAAAAAAATTAAAAAGATTATCAAAAAAGCATTTAGATTAAAAAATATAGGTAAATTTCTTATCTTTGCAGCAACTATCTCACTTTTGGCAACGTCATTATTACCTTATTTATTCTAAAAACTGATAAAATATCTTTATGTACGATCTTGGTCTACCTGTTTCGGCAATACCCGGTATAGGGCCTAAATACAAAAAACTTTTACAAAATTTGGATATTTTCACAATAGGTAATTTACTTTATCATTTTCCATTCAGATACGATGATTTTTCCAAGGTCAAATATATTTCTGATCTGGAAGTAAATGAGATTGTTACCGTAAAGGGAACGCTAACGGATGTAAAAAATATTTATACTAAGTTTGGAAAAAGACTTACAAAAGCCAAACTTACCGATAGCACGGGAGTACTTGAATTAATATGGTTTAATTCTCACTTTATAAAAAGGGTGCTTACTATAGGTGCTGATTATACTTTTAGTGGAAAGGTCACAAGTTTTAGTAATAAATTATGCATGATCCCGCAAAATTATGAAAAATTAGATGAATTATCACAAGGACAAGGAAAATTAGTACCCGTATATCCGGAAACAGCGGGATTAAGCTCCAAATGGCTGGGAACCAAGATTAAAGATATTATTCTAAACAGCGATCTTTCTGAATTTTTACCCGATAAGATCATCCAAAACGAAAAGTACCCGTTGCTTAATAAATCTCACTGGGATATTCATTTTCCGAAAAATCAGGAAGACGCAAATATTGCCAGGAGAAGATTTCAATTTGAAGAATTATTAATTGAGCTTCTAAATGTGGAAAACCGTAAAAAACTATGGTCGCAAGAAAAAAAATCAGCAGTCATCAAAATCAAAGATCTTGAGAAAAAAATTTCTGATCTGATCAGATCTTTACCTTTTGAATTAACGGCATCTCAACACGAAGCTATTAGACAAACTTTTAATGATTTGTCACAAGAACACCCCATGAATAGACTTTTAGAGGGAGACGTGGGTACGGGAAAAACAATTGTTGCCTTAATCTGTTCTTATCTTGTATATCTAAATAATAAAAATGTCCTTTATATGGCTCCTACGGAAATTTTGGCTAAACAACATCTTGAAACTTTTGAAAGAATTTTAAATTCACTGGGAATTAATTTGAACTATGTGACCTCATTTCGTAAAAAGGAAAATTTTACAACACCTTATATCGCTATCGGGACACACGCGCTGTTATTTAAAGAAAAATTTGAGGATGTTGGTCTAGTAATTATTGACGAACAGCACAGATTCGGAGTAGAGCAACGTACAAAGTTGCAGTCGATGGGATCGGAAAGTCTTACCCCGCATCTTCTTACTATGACAGCGACTCCTATTCCAAGAACTCTTGCATTAACCATATACGGAGATCTGGAAATTTCTCCGCTATCTCATATTCCAAATAAATTGAAGTCTATCTCAACCAAAGTAGTACCTGAAAATGCAAGGGATAAGGCTTTTGATTGGATAAAAAATAGCAATGAGCAGACTTTTATTGTTTGCCCTTTTATTGAAAAATCATATCATGAAGATTTTGAAGATGTGAAGGCTGCAACATACGAGTACGAGAGGTTGAAAAAAGGAATTTTCTCTCAGACCTCAATAGGACTTTTGCACGGTAGGATGCCATCAAACGAAAAAGAAGAGATCGTTAAAAAATTCGAAAACGGGCAAATAAAGGTACTTGTCTCAACACCTGTAATTGAGGTTGGAATTGATATTCCCCAAGCAACAATTATGGTAATTGAAAGTGCGGAAAGATACGGTCTTGCCAGCCTACACCAGCTTAGAGGGAGAGTCGGTAGGGGAGGACAAAAAGGTTATTGTTTTATTTTTATGAGCGATAATAGTAGAAATTCTTACCGACGTTTAAAATATCTTGAGGAATATGATAACGGTCTTAAACTTGCGGAGATAGACCTAAAACTACGCGGCCATGGAGATATCTACGGAATCATGCAGCATGGTTTTAGCACTTTAAAAATTGCTGATTTATCTGATATTGATACGCTGGAGAAGGCAAAAAAATACGCGCAGGAGTATTTTCCTATACTTGATAGTCTTCCTAAGCTATCAAAAAGAATTGAGCAAGTTAAAGGATTATACGTAGGTAATAATTAAGTAAATCTGATAAAATACGCTACATGATTAGAATTATTACAGGAACCGTCAAAAATAAACATCTTAAAACGCCTAAAATTGAAAATTTTAGAGCAGTACAGGAAATCGCAAAGGGATCAGTTTTTTCCATTATCGGAGACGGTATAAAAGATAGCTATTGCCTTGACCTTTTTGCCGGATCGGGAAATATGGGACTTGAAGCCTTAAGCAGGGGAGCAAATTTTTGTGATTTTGTTGACAACAACTATGAAGCTAAAAATGCAATACAAGATAACATTAACAACTGTAATTTCAAAGAAAAGGCAGAGTTTCATTTTAAAGATAGTGTAAAATTTACTGCTAATATTGAAAAAAAATATGATTTTATCTTTCTGGACCCGTTTTATGAAGATGTGAATCATATATTTCTACTTAAAAATTGTGAGGGGATCATAAAAAATGACGGGCTAATCATATATTTTCATGGACTAAACCTTGATATCGGTAAGCTAATTAAAAATACTAGCTTTAAAGTTACTGATGAAAGAAAATTTGGTAAAAGTATGTTTAGTATATTAAAAAAAGGATAAATTTCCTCAGACCAAAAAATATAAAAAATCCGGTTGTAAAACTAAAAAAATAAATAATTGATTTACCGAAATCTTTTCGGGCAGACTCAATTCCCTCTATACCATTTGATTTATATTTTACAAGAGACCATAATATGCCAAATACAAGACCAACACCCATTCCTTCTTTTAAGTATGGGATATCAAAATAAAAATCTTTTGTAAAAAAGGATAATATTGCCCCAAAAATAAAAGAGAATAACATCATCTTTTTATTCAAATGAAGCTCGTCTATATCCATAAATTAATAATAATACAAAATATAAAACTAGGATATTGATTGATTTGCAAATTTTTGGATAATTAATTAGTTGCAAAATTAATAAATTTAGGTTATAAGGATTAGTATGGCTGTACCAAAGAGAAAAACATCAAAATCAAGAACAAGAAAAAAAAGAAACGTACATTACAAAAGAAAGATTGTTCTCGCGATAAAAACTAAGGATAAAAAAGGATATAAAAGGCCTCATAGAGATGAGTATATTGAGGTGTAATTTTGAAAAAAAATTATGAAATCAAAGACTGACCCTAGGCATGCCGCGAGAAAATTGGCTTTATCATCTATTTTCTGTTGGTTATTTTCTGATCCTCTAGAGCAGGAAACTGTTGAACTATCCAAAGAATTATTACAAGAGAATGAATGCGATCTAGACTTAGCCTATCGTATCGTAAACGGTGTGAAAAATTATAAAAGGGAGATAGACGAGTTAATACAGCAATGCGCAAAGGATTGGCCTTTGGAAAAAATTTCAAAAATAGATCTTGTTGTCTTGAGGATTGCTATTTTTGAAATTTTATATGACGGAGGTAAAGTGCCTGATAAAGTAGCGATAGACGAGGCGGTAGAACTTGCAAAGGAATTTGGCAACGACACCTCGTCAAAATTTGTAAATGGTGTTCTTGGTACTGTAGTGGATATAAAAAGGGAGGTAACTCAAAATGGATAAATATTACAAAGAAATTAAAAAAATTATAATTCAAAAATCCGGGTTAGAACCCGAAGAAATAAATGAAGAATCCTATTTCGGAGATGATCTGAATATAGGTCATATGGAACTTTTGGACATTCTTACTGCTATAGAAGAGGAGTATAATATTGAATTTGAAGAAAATGAAAAAGAGGAGTTTGAAACTATCAAAGAACTGGTCGATTTGGTTATAGAAAAAATAGAATAAATATGAAATTGGATAGCAAAAAATTATCAAAAATCTTAAAAATTAAATTAAAAGACGAAAATTTATATATAATTGCCTTCACACATAGATCGTATCTAAATGAACATCCTGATTACAACAATCCTTCCAACGAAAGGCTTGAATTTTTGGGGGACGCAGTATTGCAACTAATATCTTCTGACTATTTATACCAAAAATACAGCGATGCTCCTGAAGGAGACCTCACCAATTATAGGGCGGCTGTTGTTTGTACTTCATCTTTGGCTGAAGAGGCAAAAAGATTAAGTTATGGGGAATTCCTGCTCCTTTCAAACGGTGAGGAATCAACAGGGGGTAGAGAAAGAGAATATATTCTGGCTAATACCTTTGAGGCAGTACTTGGAGCAATGTTTATAGAAAACGGTCTACTTTATTGTTCTGAATTTGTAAAACGTGAGCTTTTGTATAAAATGGATAATATTTTTAATGAAAAATCATATAAGGATTCCAAATCAAAGTTTCAGGAAATAGCTCAGGAAAAATTAGGAATAACACCTGTTTATAAAATTGTAGACTCTTGGGGTTTGGATCACGAAAAAACCTTTAAAGTGGCTGTATGTCTTGATGACAAGGAATATGGCTTAGGAGAAGGCAAATCCAAGCAAAAAGCAGAGCAACAGGCCGCAGAATCTGCATTAGACAAGATTAATCGGCTGTGATAGTATATCTTGCGTTATGTCAGTAAAAATAAGACTTGCAAAATTTGGAAAAAAACATGCGCCAACATATAGGTTGGTTGCATCTCATACCAGAACAAAAAGAAATGGTCAGTATCTTGAAATACTCGGATCTTACGATCCACATGCTCAAAAAAATAACTTTGTTTATGATAAAGAAAAATTAGGTGTCTGGCAGAAAAAAGGAGCAACCCTAACAGATGCGGTAAAACATCTGTTAGCAGATGATTATAAATTTGTTGAATACTCACCGCAAAAGGTTGAAAAAACTGAAAAAAAACAAAGTGAAGAAACTGCAGAAACCGATACGGAATAATAAAATAAAAAATGCAGGAATTTTTAGAATATATAATTAATCAAATAGTCAACAAACCCGAAGAAGTAAAAATCTCCAAACAAGACGAGAGCGGTCTTATTGTTTACATGATAGAAGTTGCAGACGAGGATATGGGCGTTATTATCGGTAAAGAGGGTAGGACAATAAAAAGTATAAGATCTCTAATAAAAGCTAAGGCTATTAAAGATGGGGTTAGAGTTAGAATAGAACTAATAGATAAACAAAATCAACAAAATGATCAAATTTAATATAATTACCTTATTTCCAGAATTAATTAATGACCATTTAAGATATCCGCCATTTAAAAAAGCAGTATCAAACAACCTGATCAAGATAAATACCATAAATCTAAGAGATTATTCTACAAATAGTTATAAGAGTGTAGATGACAAACCTTATGGCGGTGGAGTAGGTATGATCTTATGTGTGGAGCCGATATATAATTGCCTAAGAGATTATAATCTAAAAAAGCAAAAGGATAAAAAAATAATTCTTCTTTCACCAAAAGGTAAGAAATTTGATCAAAAATTAGCAAAAGAATTTTCTACTCAAAAGGAAATTACCTTTATTTGCGGAAGATACGAAGGTGTAGACGCAAGAGTCGAGAGATACTGTACAGACATAGTCTCTTTAGGTGATTTTATACTTTCAGGAGGAGAAAGCGCTGCCTTGGCCATTATAGAGGTTTCCACAAGGTTAATTCCTGGTGTTCTGGATAAAAAGGAAGCAGTTATAAACGAGTCTTTTGAAAAAAATGTACTTGAATACCCGCAATATACTAGACCGGAAATATTCAAAAAACGTGCTGTTCCGAAAATACTTCTTAGTGGAGATCATAAAAAAATAGAGATGTGGAGAAGAAAAAATTCGAAAAAAATTAATTAAAAATTGAAGGTGGTGTTTCCGTTGGTGCATTCTCAGTAGGAGGCGTATCTACAGGTGCAGCTTCGGGTGAGGGTGTCTCTATTATTTCTACATTTACATTTATTTCATTTGGATCATAATATCTAAAACTTTTTATCTTATTTATAAGATTTATAAAATCAGTACTGGTTATATCAAGATCAACAGGCTCATCGGTAACCGCTGTAGATTCTACATACAGGTAAGGGGAATGGAGTACGAGAGTAATTGCATATTCAGTGGTGTTATCTCCTGTATCATAAGTATATCTTAGAGTATTGACATTGATCATTCTTGATGCTGACTCCAGATTTAATAAAAATGTTTTGAATTGTTCGAATCCTCCGCCAACACCCATACTGATCTCAACAATTTTATAACTGCTTGTATCCTTTTCATCACCACTTGCAGATCCTACGGATGCCAAGGTATAACTTAATTTTGTTACCTGCAATCCTGATTCGGTGGCTATTTTATCAGCTTGCGTTAATAAAGCCGGAACCATTTCTTCTGAAACCAGTATTTTATTTACTAAATTAGAATTTTCATCAACTACGCTTTTGAAATCAACAAGTTTATTTAGAATACCTAACTTTTTATTTAAATTTGATTCTAAAGTTCTTTTGGTATCCAGATCACTTTTTAAACCCGGCAAAGCCTTGTAGGAAGGACGTAAAACAAAGAATCCGACTACCACGGTGATTACCATACAAACAAGAGGTACAAGGTAATTTATTACCGCATTTCTAAAACCTGATAAATTTATATTAATTTTACTATTGGTCATGTAATAATTTTGAGTCAAAACTTACTACAACAAAAAAATCTATACCTTTATCATTTCCTTTTAAACTAACTGTATTTAGGGACACCTCGGTAAACAGATCTTTTGAAAGAAGCATATTACTAAAATCCTGTACTAAGTTGTACGTTTGAGCATTGCCTGTAATGTTTATTGTATCCTCCAATCCAAAACTAACTGACTCTATTATTACGTTTGCCGGGGTGCTTTCCTGTAAATTAATTAATATTTTGGAGTAAAGAAGCCTGTTGTCAAAAATACCTTTTAACGTACTGGATTTTTTATATAAATTCCTGGCATTAATCTCTATATTTGAAAGATTATTAATTTCTGTTCGTAATTTTGTTATATTAGTGTCTAAGGATGATATTTCCTTTTTTATTTTATAGTTTTGATAAAAATAAAAACCACCTACACCACAAACAATGATCAACAGTATAATAGTTAATGTAGTAGAAAATTTTACTACCTTTGTTTTTGTTTGCTCATCTCTTTCTTCGCTTGGTATTAGGTTTACTGATTCCATATTAAAATTCTTTTAATGCAAGACCCACGCTGGTTGCAAATAGCGGGCCTTGTTGAATATACTGCTCCTGTTTACCTATAATTTCCTTTGAAAATAATAAATTCTTAAATGGGTTGGCAAGTTCAACTTCAGCATCTAAGTTGTTTGCCATATATAATAAAAGACCGGGCATAAGGGCAGATCCTCCTGACATAATTACTCTATTGATATTAACATTAGTATTACGAGATGTAAAAAATGTTTTTGCTCTGGTAATTTCTGTAATTATATTCGCAAAGATCGGTTCCAATACTTTAAAAATCTTACCCTCTGCTTGCTCCTGATTTAAGCCATAAGTCTTTTTGTATTCCTCAGCCTGTGTATAATCAAAGCCCAATCCTTGGCTTATAGATCTTGTCATTGCATCTCCGCCTACTCCTAATGTTCTGGTAAATACAACAAGACCTTTATGACAAACTATAATTATGGATTTATCAAATCCTAAATGTATTATTAAAGAGGATTCGTTAGAATCTTTGCTTGAAAGGGCTCTACAAACAGCCATTGCTTCGGGTTCTACCCCCACCGGTATTAGATGGG
>MEUV01000024.1:19534-19708 GCA_001772575.1 candidate division WWE3 bacterium RBG_19FT_COMBO_34_6
AAACAATGGAGCTTTTTAGCTCCTTGTCGCTCATATTCGGTACGTTTATTACCCTCATAAATACATCTTTTTCCTCAAGTCCTATAACTACTCTGGAGGTAGCAAATCCTGATTCTTTCACAAATTCCTTTATAGCGTTGGAATAGTCTTTTGGGCTTGATTTGTCTTCACTAT
>MEUV01000025.1:0-1045 GCA_001772575.1 candidate division WWE3 bacterium RBG_19FT_COMBO_34_6
CTATTATGATGCTATTGTGGATGGTTTAAAATCTGAAATAGAAAAATTATTTTTAAGTAATTATTATTATTCTCCATTCAAAGTTGTTAAACGTATGTTTGCTTTATCTAGACTCGTATATTTATCAAAAGGAAGTGAAATTTATGCTGAAAATTTAGAAAAAATAATACCTTTTGTTAGTGGAGATATTTCATTTTTGTATCAAATGAAATCAGAACTAGAAGCTATTATTTCAGTTTTTAAGGTATCACAAAGTATTCCTACAATTTTAATAAATAACCAATTAGAACAAATTCAATTTAATTTATCAAATATTATTGATTTGACAGATAAGGAAATTAATGATTTTAATGACCAAATAAATAATATTGTAAAAGAAAATTTAATAAAAAATAAAGTAAAAAAGATAAATAAATTAATAAATGACATGAAATTCGTTATAAATTATTTAACAATTTGTCATTTTGATAAAATAAAAATTAATCCTCCACCAAAATATTTCTATCCTTTCAAAATGAAATATAGAATAATTAAAAGAAAACCACTTGATGAACCACAAAAAAAAAGTGAGTTGATTAAAGAATATAAAATGTTATAAAATTATTAATTTATTAATTTATTTAGCTCTATTTTTTAAATCTTTTTTGTTCATTTTTTTTCCTCCATAAGCTTCCCCATAACCCCAAACATCAGCCACATCTCTTGCAGTTTCTAAAACATCAGTAGCATAAGGAACAGCTTTTGCAAAGCTAGTTTTAGAAAGTCTATCCGCAGTTTTAGATATTGGTTTTTGTTCTCTTAAATATTTATTAAAGTCCTTAATGTAAGGTATAATTTCATTTGTTTTCTTCTTAAGTGAACTTAAAAAGTCACCTCCATTTACGTCTTGTATATCCTGATAATTATAAAATTTAGATGAATGTAGAGTATTTAAAACCATTTGTCTATCTAAAACAGCATTTTCAGTATTAGCCACACCGAGAGCTGGAATATTAAAAACACCATCACCAACAGTAACAATATATAAAGTAATAGGCAGACCATC
>MEUV01000025.1:1133-2699 GCA_001772575.1 candidate division WWE3 bacterium RBG_19FT_COMBO_34_6
AACAGAACCAATACCAGCATATGGAGTACCATAAGCAGAACCTCCAACAGGATAATATTGTTGTCCACTCCAATTGCTCCAATCAATATTACAGTGATTTTTTCTTGAAATTTGCCATAATTGAACTTGACTTGTTTCAGCAAGTAAACCAGAATAATTCTCGAATTGAACAGAAATATTTTGAATTCCATAATAAGAATCTGTGTATTTTGGACTTGAATAATATGCAGAATTTGCTACTCTAGCATAGACATACATTCTACGGGGTACATATGAGAGCTGGATGTTGTTCGACGGATATTGTCCTTGTCTTGGATATGATAAGCCTGAATTTATATCAGTTGCATATTTATTTACTTTAAAATAAGGATACGATGTAGGGAAAAATGGACCAACTTTTAATCTAGGATTTGGAGTAATATAATTAATATTTAAATATGGAATAGATGTTGCATATGAAAAAGGGAAATCATTATAACTATTATTAAAAGATATGGCAGATCCTGTTATAACTGAAATATTAGCATCATCAACATGAGACCAAACACGATTCGCAGCTTGATTTAAAAAATTAAATTGCCAATCCATAGTTGTAACATTATAAAATGCGGAAGCATCACCGTTTCCAAAATATAATGGAGACATCATTATTTGTTCTGTAAAAACAAAATCAACAATCGCAGTTAGAGAAATAGGACCATCTGTGTCATTTACAGGATTTGAAACAATTGTATAACCATTAAAACCACCACGACCCATTTGACTTCTTTGATTTGCATCTCCTGCCATACTTAGAGGATTTGCTATTGATCCAACTAAACTAGAATAATTTTGAGTTAGATCGAGCGCAGTTGGCGTTGAACTATAATCTTGTACCGATTCATGAACTGAGTTATTATATCTCAAGAGAGCATGAATAATTTCACCAATATTTTGTGTAACTGTAGCATTATTAACAGTTAAAGTAATAGTATCCAACATGGAATGAATTGGATAAGCTCGAGGAGCATCATAATTTGGATTTAGTACGGAATATCCTGGTTGTACTGTTGCTGCCAATGTTAATCTTCCAGGAAGAGTTAAAGATACCTTACGATCAACATAAATATCACCAGATGGTGCAGGTGTTGAAAAAGGAATATTTGCAGCAGATATTGAAGTCGTTGTCCAGGGTTTAGCTCTGAATCTTATTCCTGATTCAAGAACTGCAAATTGTCTTTTATTATCCACTATAACTCTAGGATCCCTTACCAATATTGTATTTAATCTTGCATTCTCCATATTTATATATTATATCAAAATATATTTTTATTTTGGTAGTAAAGGAAAATAATGCTTATATAATGATTTCTTAAAAAAACCTAGTTTTATTGTTACTTCTTCATTTAATCCTATATATAAAGGATAAGAATTCCCATATATATCCTGCCAATATACTGATATTTGAATACGATTTAAAGAAGAATCATCCATAATATCAACTAATCTATAATTATCAGAATTATAAGTAACTATAGTTCTACTATTATTTATAATATTAAAATTTGGTGTATAATCAAATATTAT
>MEUV01000025.1:2714-5286 GCA_001772575.1 candidate division WWE3 bacterium RBG_19FT_COMBO_34_6
CTGATTTATTGGAATACTTTGGGTTGCAAAATATATTTTTCTCAGAATATTCCATTCTGATAATGCGTAATATTGTTGTGTGTATATCCAATAAGTACCTCCAGGAATACCTATTTCACCTCCGTATTGATTACATATATTTCCTAATTGATAAGTATTAAATCTAAACATACTAGGTAATAAAAATTGAACATCGAAAGCATCTAAAAAATGTATTAGTTCACTATTAAATTCAATAGTTGCATTTGCAGCAATAAAAGCATTTGAAACAATTAAATTTATTTTGCCTGTATCTTCTTCAAATGAAAAGTATGGAGAACCAGCACCTCCAGGAGAACCAGCAGCTGTATATGCAGATGCTAGAGCTGTATTTATCATTCTTAAAAATTGAGTATACGAATATATATAATAATACGGGTTTGTTGTGATTTTTCTAGGCGTAACATTTTGCGGTGGGTTTGGTATTGGCAATGTTGTGAAAGGAACAAAAATAATGTTTTGACTAAATGATAATCCTCCTATGGTGATTGAAACTTGATAAATTGTGTAGTTTGGATCTGTTGGAGAACTTGGATTATATTGTACCTGAACTATAAATATTGGAATATCATTTATATTCATTGAAAAATCCACAACAGATAAATAATAATCCGAGCATTTATTTATAATTGGTCTGTCTTTAGTTACATCATATGCAGCCAAATATGAGTAATTGGATGGTTCTATATTATTTATTTTTACATTATAATAAATATTATCAGCTGTTGGATCATCAACATTATAGCGATTTTTTTTTACACTCATTTATATTAAATAAAAAATAAAATAATAACATGAAATTATAAAATTATAATGCAGCAGTTCTATAAACTAAAATATAATCATCCAATAAACCAGCATTTTGATTTCCTGTGAAGTTCTGATCAAAACCTTCTGATATTTGTATTTTTTGTAGTAACGGAACTGCGTGCATTAAACCATAACCATTTGAACTTAAATTCTCAATTTCAACATTTACTGTACTTTGCCCATGTAACGTATCCATTTGAAAATTTGTTAAAGAACTTATATCAATGTAAAATTTGCTTGCAACAGATACAGAAACAGAAAAAGGAGGAATTTTTACAAAACACAGCCCGCTTTCTCCATTTACTGAAAATTTTTGAAAAGTAAAACTTTTAGTATCAACAACTACATCGTTATAATATATATCAAGATTTACAGTTTGTGTTTGAGAAATAGGAGCTGGATTCCCTTCTATCTCAATATCTTTACAATAAAGTGTTAAATTATTATCAACCAATATGTTTTGAATGGACATTTATATAATTACGATATAATTTTTTATTTTTTTTAATTAAACAGCTGCAGTTCTATAAACTAAAATATAATCATCTTTTAAACCTGCAGTACCAGTACTTGAAAAGTTTGTATTAAATGCATTTGCAATATAAATTCTTTGATTTGATGGATCAGTCGCTATCTTACCGTATGCATTTACTGAATTATTAACCACAGCAGCTAACACTGTACTATCTCCTTGAATTGAATCAATAAGAAAATTTGTTACTGAACTTATATTCACATAAAATCTACTTGCAACACTCACTGGAACATTAAAATGTGTTATTTTTACAGCACATATTCCATTTTGTCCAGGAACTTCTATTTTTTGAAAAATAAAACTTTGTGTATGAACAACAACATCATTATAATATATATCAAGACTTATAGTTTGTGTTTGTGAATTAGGAGCCATTTGTCCTTCGATTTCCAATTCTTTACAATAAAGTGTTAAATTATTTTCAACCAATATATTTTGTATTGACATTTATACTATTTATTTATATTTTATTTTTTAATCTAAATAATAAGTAAAACTTATGATATTTCCTCCATCAATCGTATATGAAGATCCCAAAGCTTGGTCAGTTCCATTTGATCCTGTAAATCTATCATTTGCATTTGGTGGATTCAATCCATTTACTCTTATTTCAAATCTATTTTGTGCAGTATCTGCATAAATATAACCTGAAAGTGAAATATTATTATTTATAATTGGACACGAAGAGGTGTATCTCCTAGTTGGTAGAAAACTTGCATCAATATCAGTCCAAGGAATATAAAAAAATCCTTCGTTTCCAATTCCAGAATATGTAAAACCTGGAATGTAGGCAGTAACCATATTCCCAACTTTAATTAATACTAAATCACCACTCGGAGGAACAACAGGATAATCATTTGTTGAATCATTCCACAGTGGAGACACTGTCACTGTTTCAGTTGGAAATATAACAGTTGAACTATTACCAAATGTAACATTATTATTTAATGTCACAGATCCATTTATATTCACTGATGAATTACTATCCACAGTAATAACAGCACTATTTCCAATATGCAAATCTCCTTCAACTAAAGATCCAGTAGAAAAATTAAAAAAAGCACCATTTGCAAGATTTGGCGTTCCTGTTATTGTCGTTCCACCTTGACAGTTTAATGTTCCAGGAGCAAGAATACTTAATTCATTATGTACAGTTAAATTTTGAACATCTATATCGCCATCGATCAC
>MEUV01000026.1:0-881 GCA_001772575.1 candidate division WWE3 bacterium RBG_19FT_COMBO_34_6
TGTGTTCCAAAAAGAAGAAGAAGAACCTGACTCTTTTACTCAAGAACAAGCTTTGTTTAACGCAAAGAATAAAAAAAATAAATTAATCGGCACAAAAGCTGTTTTTATCAGATAATATGGAAAATCTTAATGAATATACAATTGATGAGGCGATAAAAGGATTAAAGAATAAAAGTTTCACATCTTACGAACTGGTTAAATCTTGTTTTAACAGGATCAAAAAAGCTGATAATAAAATCAAGGCCTTCATTACTCTTGTAGAAGATCAAGCTTACGAAAAAGCAAAAGATGCGGATAAGATAATTTCTACAGAAAAAAATCCATGGTCTAAGTATCCTCTACTGGGAATTCCATATGCATGTAAAGACAACTTTTCAACAAAAAATATAAAAACAACTGCCGGATCTAAAATACTGGAAAATTATATTCCTCAATTTGATGCTACAGTTGTTAAAAAATTAAATGATGCCGGCGCTATACTTATTGGAAAAACAAATATGGATGCTTTTGCCCACGGATCAAGCACTGAAACATCTGATTTTTTTAAAACATATAATCCCTGGGACATCACGAGATCTCCGGGAGGATCGTCGGGCGGTTCAGCTGCTGCCGTGGCGGCTAACATGTGCATTTTTGCAATAGGCAGCGAGACCGCTGGTAGTATTAGAGGTCCTGCTTCCTGGTGTGGAGTCACCGGAATAAAGCCAACTTACGGGCGAGTCAGTAGGTACGGTGTTATCGCAATGGCATCTTCAACAGATTCTCCGGGACCGATTACCAAAGATATTACGGATGCGGCTTTGGTATTAAAAGTTATTGCAGGTAAGGATATTTACGATGCTACCACCTCTTCCACTAAGGTAGATGATTATCAGAGTCTG
>MEUV01000026.1:938-2884 GCA_001772575.1 candidate division WWE3 bacterium RBG_19FT_COMBO_34_6
AAATAGTAAATCGATCACTGGAATATTTAGAAAATATGGGTGCAGAGATAATCGAGGTGGATTTAATTGACCCAAAATATTCTATTGCGGTTTATACCATTTTACAAAGATCAGAGGTTTCATCAAATCTGGCACGGTTTGACGGTATTAGATTTGGTAATGATAGGTCCAGTTTTGGATTTGAGGCAAAAAAAAGGATGATGCTTGGCGCTTATAGTTTAAGTTCCGGTTATTACGATGCGTATTATTCAAAAGCACAAAAAATAAGGACTATATTGATACAAAATTTAAAACTGGCACTGGAAAAAGTTGATTTTATAGTAGGTCCTACTATGCCTTGTATTGCCACAAAGATAGGTGATGCGGATAAATTTTCTATGTTCGGAGAGCTGATGGATGAGTTAACCGAACAAAGTTCCATAGCCGGAATGTGTGGTTTGTCCATACCCGTAGGTTTTTCTGAAGGTTTACCTGTTGGTTTAATGCTTATCGGAGATATGTTTTGTGAGTCTAAAATACTAAACGCAGCTTACTCATTCCAAAACAGCACAAAATATCATAAAATGATTAAGGAGATTAAACTATGAGAGTAACCGGTATTATAGGAGTTTTTATTATTTTAATAGTCATTATTGCAGGCATATTACTTGGCAATTATTTTTTTTCAACTTTTTTGGGAATAGATATAAGCAAACTTCCTCCGTTTTTAAAAACTTTTATACATTTGTTAGGTCTTGGCGTTGTACTTTTTCTTATCAAAAAATTTTTTGCTAGATAGATTATGGTTTTTAATTTATTTAAATTTTTTAGTTTTCCAAACAATTCGATACAGAAATTTTCAAGAGTTTCAAATCAAACATTATCTTTAATAACCAACGATTGGACAAATATTGATTTATTAAAAAAACAAGGCTCCCCAAGTCAGCTGAGACAAGCGCTTATTGCAGCCGATAAGAGTCTTGATAACGCCCTTAAGGATATGGTATCAGGAGAAAATATGGGTGAGAGATTAAAGAATGCAGGGAATATGTATGAACGAGATATATATAACAAAATATGGAATGCTCATAAGATCAGAAACTCGTTAGTACACGAAAGCGGTTATGAGCCACCCCATTTTATGTTAGAGAAAGCAATAGAGGATCTTAGAAAGGCGTTAAATTTGATCGGGGTCAGAGTATAAGATGAAGATAATTGAGGCATTTAAAACATTTGGAAAAGATGATTTTAAGTTTATAGTTGTGCCTACGGTGTCATTAGTAATTTTTTTGATCATAGTAGGACTTTTTTTTCCAAAACCATCCCAAATTTATAGGAACGGAGTTTTAACAAGCTGTAAATGCCTAGGTTTTAAATCTATTCCAAGGACCACCAAAGGATCTTTAGTAGGCGATGAGTATTGCTTTGGGATCCCAATATCCTGTGAGAAAACTCAAATTTTGAAGAAAGATATAAAATGAAACAAGAGGAAATTTTGGGAAATTATAAATTAGTGCTAGGGCTGGAGATACATGTTCACATCAAAACGAAGCATAAAATGTTTTGCCGATGTGATGCGGATATTTATAATTCAGAACCAAATACTCATACCTGTCCCGTATGTCTTGGCATGCCCGGAGCACTTCCGGTACCAAATCTATCCGCTGTAAAAACAACACAACTATTAGGGCTGGCTTTAAATTCCAAATTAAATGAGTACTCAAGATTTGATAGAAAACATTATTTTTATCCTGATCTACCAAAAGGATATCAAATCAGTCAATATAAAATGCCGCTTTGTCTTGATGGGTACCTCATTTTATCGGATGGTTTTAAGGTTGAGCTTGAGAGGATACATTTAGAAGAAGATACTGCAAAATCATTTCATGAACATGACAAGACTTTGCTGGATTTTAATATGTCGGGAATGCCGCTTATTGAAATAGTTACCAAACCGATCTTTAGAG
>MEUV01000026.1:2933-11875 GCA_001772575.1 candidate division WWE3 bacterium RBG_19FT_COMBO_34_6
GAAAAAGGACAGATGAGGCTTGAACCTAATATTTCAATAAGGACTTTGGATATGGAGGAGAAGGAAATTCTACCAAAGTATAAAGTGGAAATAAAAAACATCAATTCATTCAAATTTATGGAAAAAGCTGTACTCGCAGAAATAGTAAGGCAGAAATCTTTATTGGATCGGGGAGAAACCCCAATACAGGAAAACAGAGGTTTTAGTGAAGCAGGAGGAGAAACAGTAAGCCAACGAAAGAAAGAAGAAGCTCATGATTATAGATACTTTCCTGAGCCTGATATTCCTCCTATGTTTTTTGATATGAAATATTTTGATGAGATTAGCAAGGAGTACAAAAAAAGATTGACCCAATCTCCTTTGGAGCAAAAAAATATTCTTATATCAAAATTTAAAATAGACCGGAACATAAAAGAAAAATTAAAAAATGACGATAATATTACTATTAAACATCTTGAAAAAATACAAAAACTTATTGAACTTGGGCATGAAGAAAAAAATGTAATAAATAAATTTATAAATAAGATTGAGATTAGAGAAATGGATCTACCTAGGATAAAAGAAATACTGGATAGCCAATTTTCAAAAATTAGTGATGAAAAATTTTTGGAGAATATAATTGAAAAAATAATTGAGGGGAATCAGGATGCCGTTAACTCATACAAAAGTGGAAAAGAGAATGCATTACAGTTTTTGGTTGGAATGGTAATGAGAGAAACAAAAGGCCAAGCGGATGCTATGGCGATCAGAAAGATTTTACTTGCAAAAATTAACCAATAAATTTTTTAATATTTTCTGTTAAGATAGCTTTATGGAATTACAATTTAATCCGGATAATCCTGATTACGAATATATAGTGGATCAAAAAAGGGCGGAGGAAGTTTTAGAAAAATTAGCAAAAGAAAAAGTGATCGCGGTTGATATTGAGGGTAGCGGATTGGATCCTTATACCTCTTCGTTATTTTTAATTCAACTCGGAACAGCCACCAAAAGTTTTTTGTTTGATGCCCGGGAGATTAATTTTGATGCGTTACCCTTATATAAAAAAATTATGGAAGATGACTCCAAGGTAAAACTTTTACAAAATGCAAAATTTGATTATAGCTTTTTGAAAATACACACCAATGTGGAAATAAAGAATCTTTTTGATACCATGCTGGCTGAAGGCATACTGACATCAGGTCTTAATTTACCGCTTAGTCTAAAAGATATCTCGGACAGGTATATCAGACAGGGAATACTGGATAAATCTTTACAAAAATCTTTTATTACCTTAAGACCTAAGGCAAAATTAGCAAAAGAACAGTTAGCTTATGCTGCAAACGATACGTTAGTTCTTTTTCCGATTTTTGATGAGCAAATCAAAAAGTTGCATAAGGAAGATTTATTAAAAATAGCCAAGCTGGAATTTGCGGTTACTCCGGTTGTCTCAGGAATGGAGTTGAAAGGAGTATTAATTGATACAAAGAAATGGAGAGAAATATTAAAAGAACTTATTCATAAAAGAAACGAACTCGCTAAGGAATTTCAAGAATCGATCAGAAATTATTATAATGCGTCACAATTTGACCTTTTTGGAGGAAAGGCTGATTCTGTAAATATTAACAGCTCTGTTCAGCTAATGGATCTTTTTAATAATAAACTTGGTTTGGACCTTCCTTCAACCAGTGATGGTGTGCTGTCCAGAGTTAATCATCCGATTGTAAATATATTAAGAAATTACCGGGGTTATGAAAAATTAATATCAACCTACGGAGAAAAATTATTGGAAAAAATAAATAAAAAAACAGGAAGAATTCATCCGGAATTTTTACAAATAAGAACTGCAACGGGAAGATTTGCATGTAATAATCCGAATCTGCAAAATATTCCCAGAAATTCAAAAGAAGCTCCGTTTAGAGAATGTTTTAATCCTGCCAAGGGATATAAATTGGTTGTTTCCGACTACTCATCCTTTGAGATGAGAATTTTGGCGGAATTATCAGGAGATGAAAAAATGATCAAAGCCTTAAATGAGGGGCTGGATATTCATTCATATACGGCAGCTTTAATGTTTGATAAACCGTATTCGGAAGATTTCAAGAAACTTTATCCTGATTTAAGGCAGATAGCAAAACCAATAGGATTTGGTTTGATGTATGGTATGGGTGCTCCAGGCCTTGTTTCACAAATATTTTTACAGACAGGTAAAGAAATATCCGTTAGTGAAGGTGAGGATCTGATAAACAGGTATTTTGCAAGTTACCCCGGTGTAAAGAGGTTTTTGGAAAATTCAGCCAGGGATGCAGTAAAAAAAGGCTGGAGTACTACACCTGCGGGTAGAAAAAGATGGTACACAAAACCTGATCCTTCTGATCCTGATTATAGAAGGAAAATCTCATCAATTGAAAGGGAAGCTAAGAATCATCCTATTCAAGGAACAAACGCTGATGCAATTAAATATGCTTTGGTTTTTATTAATAATAAAATAAAAAAGGAAAATTATGATGCAGCAATAGTATCTACGGTTCATGATGAGATTGTTTGTGAGGTAAGAGAAGATCAAGCTCAAAAATTTTCTGAAATGTTAAGCGGAGAGATGATCAAAGCAGGGGAGTTATTCTTAAAAAAGGTTAAAGTCGAATCCGTTCCCTTTATAGGTGATGTTTGGGAGCATTAAAAAAAGGTATCCCAAATTTATATTTTAGCAAACCTATTGAATAAGTGCTAAAAAATGATATACTTTTAAAATGGTTTTATGTCATAGATGCGGTCAAAGACCTGCAAAAATTCCATTTAATAAAATAATAGACGGAAGACAAGTTTACATGGCTTTATGTGAGATTTGCTACAAAGAAGTTATGCAGGAAACCTCAACTACAGCCTCAAAACTTGATAAGTTTGGGCGTGATCTAACAGAGCTTGCAAAGCAAGACAAATTAGATCCTGTTATTGGCAGAAAAGATGAAATAGAAAGAGTTATTCATATACTTTCAAGAAGAACAAAGAATAATCCTGTGCTAATAGGCGACCCCGGTGTAGGAAAAACAGCAATTGTAGAAGGGTTAGCACAAAAAATTGTAGAGGGTCAGGTACCCGAACCTCTTAGAGGAAAGAGAGTATTTGCATTAGATCTAGCCAGTATAATTGCTGGAACATCCCATAGGGGTATGTTTGAGGGTAGACTTAAAGATATTATCAAAGAGGTTGTAAATGCCTCTGGGCAAATAATTCTATTTGTAGATGAATTACATACTGTTGTTGGTACCGGGGCAGCAGAGGGCGCTATGGACGCTGCAAACATACTAAAACCTGCTCTGGCGCGTGGGGAGCTACAAATGGTGGGAGCAACAACCATCGATGAGTATAGAAAATATGTAGAAAAGGATGCGGCACTGGAAAGAAGATTTCAACCGGTGATGGTAAACGAACCTACAACAGACGATACAATCCTGATAATAAAGGGCCTAAGAGACCGTTATGAGAAACATCATCAGGTTGTCATTTCGGATGAAGCTATTAATGCAGCAGTGAAAATGAGCGACCGTTATATCAGCGACAGATTTTTACCGGATAAAGCCATCGATCTTATTGATGAAGCTTCTGCTTTAGTTAGGCTCACATCAATAAAGGAACCGGCAAATCTTAAGGAAGTTGAAGATAAGCTTACGGAACTGAAGGAAAAATTAAGGACGATCAAAAATAGTGAAGAGAAACAAAAAGTAGAACAAGAAATTAATAAAATGCAAAATATAAAAACAGAACTTTTTGAAATATGGACAAAAACAAAACTTGAAGATCAACCTACGGTAGGCGAAGAAGCTGTATATAAGGTTGTGTCAAGGGCAACAGGAATACCGCTTGAAAAATTAAGTATTAAAGAAAAAGAAAGACTTTTAAATCTAGAAAAAAATCTGCACAAAAGAATTATCGGTCAGGATGAAGCAGTAAGTGTTGTTTCCTCAGCGATCAGAAGAGCAAGGAGCGGCCTAAAAGATCCCAAAAGGCCAATAGGTGTTTTTCTTTTTTTGGGCCCGACTGGAGTTGGTAAAACAGAACTTTCCAAAGCATTGGCAGAAGTTTTATACGGTGATGAGGATTTGATTATTAGAATTGATATGAGTGAGTATATGGAAAAACATTCAGTTAGCAAACTGATTGGAGCACCTCCGGGGTATATCGGATACGATCAAGGCGGTCAACTTACCGATATTGTTAGAAGAAAACCTTTTTCTATCATCCTTTTGGACGAAATAGAAAAAGCACATCCCGACACCTTTAATACATTACTTCAGATTATGGAAGATGGCAGACTTACGGATAGTAAGGGACGAACAGTCGATTTTAAGAATACAATACTTATTATGACTTCGAATGTGGGTTCGGATCTTTTGAGACGCTCGGATATAGGATTTACAGGTAAAGGAAAATCTCAAGAGGATACAAAATCTGATTTTGATCACAAGATAATGTCGATATTAAAAGATTCATTTAAACCGGAATTTTTAAATAGAATTGATGAAATAGTAATATTTTCTAATCTTACAAAAACTGAAATAAAAGATATTGTCAGAAATATGCTGTCAAATGTACAACAAAGGCTTAATGAAAGTAAAATAAATATATTGGTATCCGAGGCTGTAATAGACTATTTTGTTGAGAAAGGATATAACGAAGAATACGGAGCAAGACCTCTTAGACGTCTTATTCAAAGGGAATTAGAAAATGAATTATCAACAAAAATGATCAAGGGTGAAATTAGAGAAGGAACAATTATTTCTATTGATCTAAAAAATGAAAAACTTGAATTTAAGGTAAAACAAAAAGCCGTTGTTAAATCACAAGGTTGAATTAAATAATTATTTTTGCTAATCTTACAAAGTTATGAACCAAGATGATAATAATCAACAATCAGATGATCGGGAAGAACAAGTAGCTGCAGCTAAAGAGGAGTCCCTGGAGAGTGCTCCTGAACAGGGATTATTGGATGTAGAAGATGTTAAGTTGGATAAAACGGAAGTAAAAATTCCGGATTTTAGATCAGGAGACACGATCAAAATCTATTACAAGATTATTGAAGGAGATAAAACAAGGGTACAACCGTATGAAGGGATTGTAATTTCCAAAAGAGGCCAAGGCGTATCCAAAACCTTTACCGTAAGAAAAATAGGCGCTGATAATATAGGGGTAGAGAGGATTTTTCCACTTTCGTCACCTAATATAACAAAAATTGAAGTAAAGAAAAAAGGAAAAGTTAGAAGAGCAAAACTTTATTACTTAAGAGGTAAACAAGGTAAAGCCGCTGTTAGGATTAAGGATAGGAAATAGTCTTTTTTTCAAATACTTGATAAATATTCATTTTTTCATTTTTCCCATCCCCCAAAAAGTCGCTTTTTAAAAAAAAGTTATTTGCTTCAAATATTTCTTTTATATCCATAAGTTCTTTTTGATTGAACAAATGAACATATCTTTGATCGTTAGAGTCGGACCAGCCGTAATAATAATCGTTATTTTCCAGCCCATCTGCCTTTATTAGTTTTACAGATCTTAGATCTGAGAGAAGATTCCAAAAGCTTAAACAAATAATTCCGTTTTTATTTACCAATTTTATTATTTTTTTAAACCATTCTTTACGGAAACTATTACCCGGAATATGATGGGTAACGCCAAATACCGCTAAGATATCGTATTTTTCGGAAATTTTATCTATATCATAAAATACATCAATTTTTTTAAAATTGGCTTTTTTATATTTTAAAACCGCTTCAATTAAAAAATAGTCATTATTATCTAAACCTAAGTAATCAGTGGAAATATTACAGCTTTTTGCTAAAAAATTATAAAATCTTCCGTTACCGCATCCAATATCCAAAACCTTTATAGTATTCTGATTTTCGTATCTTTTATTTATTAGATCAACAAACTTGTTCCAGCCAGACCAGGGATTTCTACGGCTTTTAGAAAATTCTTCTTGATGTTTTGTGTAAAAACTGTTATTTAAGTTAATTAGACTCAAAATTTTGTCACTATCCATTTTTTAATTGTAATTCTAATGAACAACATAAAACAAGCAACTATTTACGCAAAAGAATGTACAAAGGGGCGGCAGCGTCTTAACGGGGAACCTTTTATTGAACATATTTTAAGGATATATAAGTTATTAAAATATAATAATATAAATGATAGAACAACCTTACTAGCTACTTTATTGCATCATTGTTCAGATGATGAAAACTCCAAAAATGATGAATTTATAAAACAAGCATTTGGAGATGAGGTTTATAATCTTTTACAAAGTTATAAAAAAATCAAAAAAATCGGAATAGATGCTCAGTCAATAAATTCCTTTAATGAAAAATATATTTATCAAACTTTTATTAATCTGGCCGGTGATATTAGATTAATAGTAATAAGAGTTGCCGATAAATATGATAACCTGCAAAATTCATGGGTATTAACACCGGCAGAAAGACTCGCAGCAGCCAGTAAGGTGTTGTATCTTTATGCCCCGTTAGCAAAAATGGTCGGGCTTGGCAAACTTTCAGCCCAAATGGAAGACGATGCATTTAGAATTATAAATCCCAGAGAATTTTTCCAAATAAAAAAAATAAGATCAAAAAATATACGAAACAGTAACAAGATACTTAACGATACATCAGAATTTATAAGACAAATACTCAAGGATAGAGATATAAATTGCGAAATCAATATAAGATTCAAACACATTTATTCTATTTATAGAAAAAAATTACTAAAAGAGATGCAGTCCGGGAGTACGGGTACGGATCTGGAGTATGTTCATGATCTTGTTGGAATGAGAATTATTGTAGAAGAGGTCGGACAGTGCTATGAAGTTGAATCCATACTAGACACATTGTGGGAACAAGACCCGAGTCAGAGATCAGACGACTTAATAAAACCAAGACCATCCGGATATAGATCCCTGCATACGTATTACATGGTCTCATCAAATCTTGGGTTAGAGATTCAAATAAGAACATTTGAGATGCATAATTTTAATGAATATGGACCCGCATCACATTTACTATATAAAGTCAGTCAGCATATGTCAGAAGAAGTCAAAGAGGAATTTTCCAAATATATGTCAGAAAACCCTTCCTGGTTTAAAAATTTAAATTTTTGGGATATTCAAACAAAGATACAGGGATATAAACCGTCCGTACCGTTTTCGAAGAATGTTTATGTGTTTACTCCAAAAGGAGATATTATTGAACTTCCAAGAGGATCAAAGGTACTTGATTTTGCATATAAGATTCACTCAGATTTGGGTAATTATTGTAACGGGTGTTATATTAACGGAAAATTTTCTAAATTAGACTATGAAATTCAAGATGGGGATTTAATAAAAATATTAACCAATAACAAACCTGTAGTTAACAGGGATTGGTTAGGTATCACTTACACTAAATATGCAAAAATAAATATCAAAAAGGCATTAAATACTATATAATGGTGGCCTCATCTTATGATCAATAAATATTTTGTGAATATATCTAAAAATAAAAAGATTTTAGTAAAAATAATAAACGGGATTGCCGGATTGAAATTTAATGATATTCAAAAAGTAGAACGTATTTTCCAAAAAAATCCGTCTTTAGAAGGTAAGATATTTTCTAAAACACAGGTTTTAGCCGCATTTAACAAATTTGTAATAGACGAAAAGAACTTTATTTCTAAGAAAAAAAAGGAAATTTTCCTGGAAAACATCAAGATGAAAAAGATACGTACAATTTCAGGAGTTACCCCGGTAACAGTATTAACAAAACCGTATCCGTGTCCGGGCCAGTGCATTTTTTGTCCTAACGATCCGACCATGCCCAAAAGTTATTTGCCTCAGGAACCCGGGGCGCAAAGAGCATTCACAAATCTGTTCGACCCTTATTTTCAGACATTTAATAGGCTTTTGGCAATCAAAAATATGGGGCATCCCACTGATAAAATTGAGTTGATAATATTGGGAGGTTCTTGGACAAGTTATACAAATGAATATCAAATCTGGTTTATTAAAAGATGTTTTGATGCACTAAATGATTTTGATCCCAAAAATGATTATCATTTTCAGGAACCTACGACAAAAATGCCTTATAGCCAAAATATTTTGAAAAGAAATAAAAATAAAAATTTTAGTTATAACCAAATAGTAAGTTTAGCAAGCAGAAATAATAAAAATAAATATTTTGAAAATGAAAAATGGGAAAATTTGATTAAAAAACACAAAATAAATGAAAAATCCAGTTGCAGATGTGTAGGACTGGTAATAGAAACGCGTCCTGATGAAATAGATAAAAAAGTTATTATAAATTTAAGACGGTTGGGAGTAACAAAGGTACAGATCGGTATACAAAGTACAAACGATAAAATTTTAAAAGCGAACAAACGTGGGCATGACCTTAAAAAGACTAAAAAAGCTGTAAATCTGCTAAGACTTGCAGGATTCAAAATTCATGCTCATTGGATGCCGAATTTATATCAATCAACACCAAAGCTGGATAAAAAAGATTTTGACTTATTATTCGGAAAAACTGATTTAAAACCGGATGAAATAAAAGTATATCCATGCTCATTAATAAACGGTACTAAACTTATGGACTATTATCAAAAGGGTAAATGGAGTCCTTATAGCTACGCCGAGTTAATAGATGTGTTAACTTATGTCTTTAAAAATACCCCCGGATACTGCAGAATAACAAGAGTAATCAGGGATATCCCGGGAAGAGATATTGTTGTTGGTAATAAAACAACAAATCTTAGACAAATAATTGAAGATAAATTAAAAAAAGAAAACTATAAGATAAATGAGATTAGATCACGTGAAATAAAAGAAAAAAAGGTAAATATTTTAGATTTGCAGATGGAAACATCAAAGTATAAAACTCAAGTTTCCAAAGAAATTTTTTTGGAATATGTTACAAAAGATAATGAGATAGCAGGTTTTTTGAGAT
>MEUV01000026.1:11908-18242 GCA_001772575.1 candidate division WWE3 bacterium RBG_19FT_COMBO_34_6
AGAGAAGTTCATGTATACGGGCAGAGTCTTGAAATAGGAAAAACTCAATCAGAAAGAGCACAGCATAGCGGGCTTGGTAAAAATTTAATGAAAAAGGCTGAGGAAATAGCCAAAGAAGAAGGATTTAACAAAATCAGTGTAATATCGTCAATCGGTACCAGACAATATTATGAAAAAAATGGATTTTCAAAATGTGACGGGATTAAAAGTTTATACCAGCAAAAATTAATTTAATGGATTTGCTTCTGCCTCAAAATCAATTTTTACAACATCATCATATTCATAAATATTATTTTTTAAAAGAGGTACTATACCATAGTCGCTCATATTTATTTGTATTGTACCGTTTATTTTCAAAGCGTCATTATTTGAAATAACATTTGTGTTTACTACCTCTCCCCTTGTAATATTGTTAATGGTAATAGTTACAGGAATATTTTTTTGCATATCATTATTTTCAATAAAAAAATCTTCCTGATCTTGTAATAAAAATTTTATATTTATATCACCGTTTTCCAATGTGTTTCTGATCTCATCTATTTGCTTCACATTGTTTAATAAAAAAGAACTATTATGAAATGATATTTCAAATCCAAGTGCACCGCTTGGTTTATCCATCCAACCGTTTCCATTAATATTATTTGCTGTGTAAACAAACTGCTCGTCACGGAATTTATAAAAGCTTTTATTAATCAGTAAATTTATATTTGTAATATTTAGTGTATACAATACTGCAGTTGCAGGTTTAGCATCTTGTGCCGGGCTTCCTATCTCGGCAGTAATGGTTATCGGAGCAGCCGGTTGTGATTCTTCCACCCGTTTTTTTTGGAGATTTATATTTTGTCTTTTTTGACAATAATAAACAAGACTGCTTAATATTATCGTTAGAATAAGCGGTATTAACAAGTAAATACTATTCTTTTTCATGGCAGGATTATATCATAGGATTATATTATTAATTTTATAAGTATTGTCATATAATTAATTTTAATAAATATGAGTATACAACCTCCAGAAAAAGGATTCACTTCATCCACAGGACTCGAAGGTTGGTATGGCGATATACCTCCAACAAAGGATCAGGAGATCAAAGAACAAGAAGCTCAAAAAAAAGCAAATGAGGTAATGAAAAACTATATAGAATCACGCAAAAATCAGCAAGATAGTGAGAAGAACAAAGAATTAAAAGATATAATAGATAACTTAAGAGAAGGTTTATAAAATAGCTATTTACCAATATTAATTAAACAATTTTGAAATGAATGACTTTAACTTGTGTTTCTGATGTAATCTGTTTTTTATAGTATTTTGAATATGTTTTGCAAATATCCTTATCGGATCCCACTTCTTCATGACCCTTTTTATCTTGATCATTTAGATCTTTTATCAGTTTAACTTTAACATCCGTTACCAGAGCTTTTGCAAAAGGTATTAATTCAGGTCTTTGTATAAACAATAATTTATCGCCTTTTTTAATATTTTTATCATCAAACAAACGCCATGTAATTGTTTTACTGCCATTTTTTATTAGTTTAACTAATTCTGGAGAAAATTTTAAAGTCTTCATAAGATTGGTGAGGGCGGCGGGGATCGAACCCGCGACACCCTGCTTAAAAGGCAGGTGCTCTACCACTGAGCTACGCCCCCAACGACTTTGAAATTATACCTAAATATTTAAATTTATCAAATTGTCGGTTTACTAAACGGGACCTCAAAATAAAATGTTGATCCTTCTCCTTCTTTACTATCTACCCAGATTTTCCCGTGATGAGCTTCTATAATTTGTCGGCAAATAAAAAGACCTAATCCCATACCGTAATCCATCTCTAAAGCTTTTTTTACACGGTAAAATTTTGTAAAAAGATGAGGAATGTATTCCTGCGGGATCCCTCTCCCATTGTCCCTTACAGATACTTGGAATGCATTTTCAACCTGGAGAATCTTTACTTCAATTTTTCCTTCCGAAGAGTATTTAATTGCATTTTCAATCAAATTTTGAATAACAACTTTTAATTTTGGTAGATCAACCTCCACCATTGGTAGTTTAGATACAGGAGGAATAAAAACAATAGACAAACCTCTCTCCCCGGCTAATACTCTAAACTCACCCACTACTTTTGAAATAATCCCTTCAATATTAGTTAAAGTTTTATTAATAATCATCGAACCTTTTTTTATCTCCGTAATATTAAGAAGATCCTCAATTAGGGCTAACAGTTCGGATGTTCCCAAAAGTGCATTATTAATATAATTGATCTCTGTTAAGTCAAGCTTCGCTGTTGTCTTATCATCCAATAATCTTGAAACATACCCTTTTATGATTGTGATAGGTGTTCTAAGTACGTGCTCAGCCATAGAGACAAAGTCCAGCTTCATTCTTTCGAGTTCGCTTTGTTCAAATACATTTTCCAAAAAAATTATACAACCAAGATTTATTTTGTATCCCTCTTTAACTTTGAATGTTTTTATATTCACTATCTTATCCTCATCATTTTTAGTTAAAAGTTTTATACCCTTTTTATTAAAAATTTCACCCTGCATATCAATATCCCCGATAGGACAAAAGATATCCTCGATAATTTGATTGACACCATCATGTAATTTGAAAGCATCAGTAAGAGGTTTATTTAATACCTCCACAATGTTAAGGCCTACTACTTCTTCAGCCTGTTTATTAAAATGGGTAATATTTCTGTTATTGTCAACGATAATAATCGCATCGCCAATTCCATATGCTATAGTATCTATTATTCTTTTTTGAGCTTCAAAAATATCCGTATTCTCCATTTGATCTTTTCAATATATACTTAAAAATAATATCATAATAACTCATCCAGTAGGAGATATCAGACAAAAATGAGAGAAGACGAAGCAGTATCTCTTGCAAGAAAGATGATTAAGGAAAATATAGAAAACCCATCAGGTAGACCTTTCGCTGTAATTTTAGATGAAATTAAGATAACAAAAATAGGCTATGAAATCAGATCGATTCATCCTGCAGGTTGGTGGATACTCATATCGTTTTTTAAAGAAATATTTATTTTTAAATCAGGAGACGGAGCAAAAAAACGGGGTTAAACATTATTTATTTTTTAATAATGAATAACCCCAAATTTTTTAAATCACTTTATGGTGTTTATGACAAACCGCGTCGTAGTCCTCAGAACCGCCTACTACAATTTGTCCTGTTTTAAGTGGGCCTTCTAGTTTCCATTGAGTCATAGTTGCTTCTTCACCACAAATAACACACACTGCTGTTAAGTTCGTAATAAAGTTGGATATAATTAGTAATTTATCCATAGAACCAAATAATCTACCGTCGGAGTCCTGTTTAAGACCTGCCGCAATAACATTAACTCCCTTTGATAATAAAGTTTCACAGACTTGAACTATTTCAGGAGTAAAAAATTGTATTTCATCTATTCCTACTATTGTTGTATTGATACCAATAAGCTCCAAGATCATATTAGGATTATCTTTAGGAATAACTATCGCTTCCAGAGAAGTGCGGTTGTGGCTGACCACCTTATCCTTATCGTATCTGTTATCAATATTAGGTTTAAATAATTGTATTATCTGACGGGCGATAATATGCCTTATTAAAAGTCTTAAAAGTTCAGTAGTTTTTCCTGAGAACATACATCCAGTAATGATAGTGAGTGAACCTCTCTCCATTTTTTTTCTCCTTAGTTTTGATTTGAGAATATTATAATACTTAAACAAAAAAAAGGGAGTATTTGTTATATATATTTTTATTGACAATAAAAACCTATAATGTTAGATTAAGGCACTATAAGATATACCCCCCAAAATATAATGTCCTATAGTTTTATAAATGTTTTTAAGAGAGACAAAATTTTTATAATTTCATTGTCTTTTTCCTAAATAATTTTTTTAGGAAATCGGCTCTTTAAAAACACAACAAGTAAGACATACAAAAATATCTCATATCTCAAAAGAAAGGAGGATCGGATAATCTACAGGCGTTTTGACTGTCTTGTCTTTACCAACCAATAAGACAATTTTTATCCTAAAAAACAAGGAGTTTAATATGGATACAATATCAACAAATATTATGTACTATGCGGTAATGTTTTTTGCAGCTGCCCTGGTGGTAATTGCGTTTATCAGACTCATTAAAGATTTAAGAGAAGACGCGCCAATAGGTAAGGCTCTCTTAGCTTTAGCCGGGGTAATACTTGGAGCTGCTCTAGTCATCTGGGCTTCCAGAGATTTTAAAGGCAATCAAGTACTTGTGGATATAGTTGGCAACTGGATAATTGATTTTTTCACAGTGCCACACGGAGGGTAATCTGATATGAAAAAAGCAGCGAGAAGCGCAGTCGTACTCATAACATGCAGCTCGCTGCTTTATGGGTGCGATGTGCCGACCAGTCTGGAAGATTTTGTCGGATGGAGGGAAAAATTTTTCCTTCATGTTGATTCCTCAACTATAGGCAATCTACTTGGACCATTGCTGGGAATATTAATAGCTTTAGCCCTATGCCTATCCTTATACGGATTAATCCAAAACCTTAGAAGAGGCGATGCTTTCTGGGAAGGATCTTATCTAATCGGCTTTACGATCATGTTATCTATTGGTTTTATATACCTATGCATTCCGGTAGCAACCAGAATCGGAGAAACAGTATTACCTGATGAATTAACTCTAGATAATGTTGTAAATGCCTTGCACTGGGAGCTAACGGCAGATTTTACCAAACTACTTACTTCAGGTTGGGGATTAGCTTTTACATTACTAATTCCATTGATAAGTGCGTTTTGGCAAATTTTGATGCTTGTTTCCTCGATCGTTGCACTGATGATCTCAACCGTAGGAAGATCTTTTAAGGGAGTTGTTTTTGCATTTTCACAGGTATTCGGTTGGGCTTTATTCTTAGTTTTGTATAGCACCTTAGTTTTTTTTATAGGGGAATATTATCCAACCTGGGATTTTTCAGTTGTAGAATCCTTTGTTTCCGCCTTCTATATATTCGCAGTTTTGCTTTTGATGATGGCATGCTACATTGGAGTTCCTTTTCTTAGTACCTCTTTGGTCCCGTCCAATAGATCCGATGAAGTATCATCAGAATCTGAAAAGAAAGAAAAAATAAGACGGGAAATGGATTGGGATATTCTTGAAGATCTACCGCCACTTATCCCGGTACCTTTTCCTACAGGTGATAAAAATCAAGATGATCACGACGCAGACGAAAAAAGAAACAAATCATATAATGGAAGAATTTCTTCAGATGAAAAGCAGCCGTCCAATTCAGAAACAAACGAGGAATTTAAAGATGACGAGCTTCAGGTCCCGAATAAAAAAAGTAACAAACCAAGAGTGGCTAAAGAGACTGAAAGTAACCCCAATATTCCTGAAAGAAATAAAAGAATATACAAAGGATCTTCTCAAAAATCAGAGGAAAGTGAGGCTGAGGAATTGGATATAAGTTCAAATATCTCTAAAAAAGAGGTGGACGAGGATGCTTTATCCGATAGTAAGGAAGCAGAGTCAAAACCTGATAATAGAGGTATACCAAGATCTGACCAAGATAAGATAACTGATCCTACCAAAAAAGACTCTGACATTTCAGATAATTTAGTTCAGGATAGGTCAGATGAAACGCACGATGGGAATAAACTTCCGGGTGTTGAAAATACATCAAGTTCATCTCAAGATAAGGCTCCCGAGCAAACTACAAGAAAACATCATCGAACAAGTATTAAAGAAGATAACAATTTTATAACTTCTTTAAACCGGGAAAAGACAATTATTCCGGCTGACGAGGATGCCTTACCGGATGATGAAGAAGAAAAGGAAGGTGATAAGTGAGATACTTCTCCTTCAAATTTGATCAAACATTCAAGGAATTGAGATATAAGTTTTTTGATAGCAGCTACAGTGCAAAATACGGTTTTAAGCCGATATGGGCTGTGCTTTCTATTGTGGGGATAAGTATCATCCTACTTTATTTTGTGTGGCCCAGTATGGTCAAGCTAATAGTCGTAGGAATTGGTTTGTATCTTGTGTATCTTTTCATCATGAATCTTATTGCAGAGTTAAAATATAGAATTTCTTATGTTAACAAAAGCAATAAAGATGAAAATAAGATCTTAGAAACAAATCTGGCAGAACCTCCTATTCAAAGATAATTTCATATGCATGTTGTCAAATAGATAAGTAATGCACAACAAGTAATGAAATTTACTCTTACTTGTTGTGCTCCTTTTTAAGCAGTTGATCATTTCTACTGTTTAACAAGGAGGAAAAGGACATACATAAAACACCGCCTTTTGGTGAGTGTTGTACATTAAAAAAAATAAATAATAAATC
>MEUV01000026.1:18270-19028 GCA_001772575.1 candidate division WWE3 bacterium RBG_19FT_COMBO_34_6
GTTCAAGGTTTTTTAATTTTGCATCAAAAAGAAATGGGAAACAGATCTTAACTCCTAAGGATCAGGAGGAAATTCAGGCAAAAAATCTTTTGGAAATAACATCAAGACCAGGTAAAAAAGGTGAGGCAATGATAAAAAGTACCAGCAGGGATGGTTTTTGGTGTGCACTCGCGTACCACCAGTCTTCAAGTTATGTGAATGGCACACCGCTGGAACTTTTGAAAGCATTTCAATACTCTTTAAAACTAACCATATTAGTAAGAGCAGTTAAGCAGACTCCGGAAGCTTTTCTAAAGTATATTCAGCTTCAGGAGGATTCATGTAAAAATGATCACCGTGTGGACTTTCTGGAAGATGTTAAAGAGTGGGCTGTCCCCAAAAGAGGTCAGCAATTTATCGGTCATGATCTTTTTATATGGGGACCGGTAAATTCTATTGTCCCAGAAGCAAGAGAACGGACAGCAGCATTATGGGGAAAAATAATTAGTTGGTTACAGCTTGGATCAGTTCTTCGCTCAACTATGTTTTGTTTACCCATGAATATGTCTGATATAAGAAAGGATCCTGTAACTGGAACACTGGACCCGGTCAGATATGCAGCGCCAAACAGGATCATATGGCATCCAAGATACTATGAAATTCCTGATATTGGTACGGCATTTACTCTTTGGTCGGGTATTGTCACACCGGAAAATATTGTTCCGCTTCTTGACCTTGGTGATCTTCTTATACAAGCTGAAAAGGTTGGAAAATATCTC
>MEUV01000026.1:19073-19457 GCA_001772575.1 candidate division WWE3 bacterium RBG_19FT_COMBO_34_6
CAATGCAGCTTGTAAAACTTGGAAAGTGGGATCTAAAAGTTGGTAAAGATATTAGACAAGGTTTTCTGGCTTTCATACCGGGAAGTTCGCAACAGTTATCTTGGAACCTATATCACGTTCATAAACCTGATGATGTTCTAAAAAGGCTTACCACTCCGCTTAAAACCGTGGGTGATCCTAACGGTTATAACATGCTGGGGAAAATAGACGAACAACCGCTCTTTGTAGATCCGTCAACACTCGCAGGAAGAGGATACATAGGTCAAAGTAAAGCCGGAAAAACAACCTTAGCAGCTGCACATGCGATCCAGATGACACAAAATATTGTTTGGGTATCAGTTACGACAGGATTGTTTGAAGGACCTGAGTTTTGGGTTAAAAGAT
>MEUV01000026.1:19538-22848 GCA_001772575.1 candidate division WWE3 bacterium RBG_19FT_COMBO_34_6
TAAAGTTAACGCTGTGGCTTATGCACATGAGCTTGAAGAGGTATGGATAAAAAAAGGAAGAATCACCGGATTACCACTAACTTTCAAAGTTAGCACAGGAGATACGGTAAGACTGCTTAGTTGGTTTACGCATTTTCTGAATGCTTACCGTGATTCATGGAGACGGTGGTACGAAAAGACCGGCGAACTGTGTTTGATAGTTATTGATAATTTCAGCGCACTACGTCTTTCCGGCGATGATCCTTTACTTGGAGATTTACCAGAAGCAACAGGAAGGAATCTTGGTCTTTTAGCAGCATGGGGGGTATCAAACGGAAGAAATAATGGTTTGATCTTTTGGCTTTTAACCCACTCTGTTGAGGATTTTGATTACATTTCAACCGGTATTTATCCTCAACTAGGGTTAGTTGTTAGCCTAAATCATGATGACCATAAATATGCTCAAATAATTCAACCAAAAGAGCATGAGGTAATGGCTTCAAATGTATCTATATTACTCCCTGAGCCTATTGCATCTGTTGTCGGAAGGCAGGAACTTAAAGGGAAGAGTGGAGTATGGATGCAAAAACCTTCTTCCGAAGCTTCCTAAAGTTTCTTGTTTTTCCAGGCATACCCTTACTGATACTTATAATATTCATTTCAATAATCATAACCTTAGGTTTTATGCATGATGCATATCCGGATGAATATAATAAGTTCATTACAAATCTACTTGGATTGTCCGGAGGAACATGGTACTCACTTCCTGATAATGTTGAAGATTTTATAATCTCACTTGGGTTCGATCCAGCGGTTGTTGCAAATGAAATAATGGCCAACCGCTGGATTAACGAAAACGGCGGTGAGATTGACCTAGGAATACAACTTGCCATTCTTGAAGGAGAGTCCGGTGGGGGAGAAAATCTTGGTACTTGTAGCGGACTAGCTGCAGCCGCCAACTTTTCTCAACAGGAAGTAGATTCAGCCAGATGGCTTTTGGAGCATTGGAAAAACGCTGGAGTAAGGAACTGGTCAGAAATAGCTCGTCTGATGATTAAATCAGATTATTCTGACTATACCGGGCACTGTGCAGCTGGAGAGATAGGTCCAAACGGTATTCTCCCTTCAACCGGAGTAATAATTTGCAAAAACGGCCTCTCTTTACATAATGATCCAATTGTCCAGTCATGTAATTTTTTTGATTACAGGGTGGCACCCTATGCCAAAAATTGGTGGCTGAAAGCAATAAATTACAGATCAAATCAAAGCGAATCTGAGAAATTTACATCACTCTATGGGTGGAACCATGACGAACAATACCGCCTCAGTCTTTTATCCAGAGCAGGTGAGCTTAATTTAGCAATAGGAGATTCTGATTTCTCTCCAGGTTCAAATTATGCTTATTTGTTCTCCGGAAATTGGTTGCAAAAAGCTGCAGTCTCTTTTCTAAAATCTATGGGACTTCTCACAGGAGATGTTTTTGCAGGTTACAATGATCCGATTGACGACGATGATGATGACGGTACCGTAATAATAGGTGATTTTGCCGATCCTTATCCGGGAGGATTTACTTGCGGATATGGATATGGTGTCCCTATTGGAAACGGAATACACTGGGGGATTGATCTTTGTTTTGGTAATCCATGGAAGTCCGCGCCTATATATGCTATGCATTCTGGTACTGTAACTTTTGCAAGATATCTATCACCCAGCGAACCTCTTGCCGGTTATTGGTGGATATCAGGAAATGTCGTGGCAATTGAAGGTAAAGACAACGAAGGAAATACAATTTGGACTGCTTACGGCCACGGAACCAACGGTTCTATAATTGTAAGTGAAGGAGACATTGTAGAAGCAGGAGATAAATTAATGATGTCTGGATCAACCGGTTTTTCATCTGGAATACATCTACATCTTGCGATGAAGATAAATGGAAACTGGGTTAATCCGACAAATTACTTAGGGGGCGACTGAAAAAGATAAATTTAACTTTATCAGCCGCCCTTTTTTTATTAAAGTCATAAAATAGATTCTTATTAATAAAAATAAAATTTATATTTTGATTTTAATTAATAATCAAAAGTACATTTACATATAAAAGGAGAGATAAAAATGAAATCTAAGAAAATATTACCGGCAGTGATCGCGTTAGTATTAATTCTATTTTTCAGCTTTGCTATGACCATTTATGCATTAAACGGCCTTGGAATTGATATTTTAAAAATTCAAACCGTATCTATCGGAAGTATTAAAACAATAATGATAAAGTTTATTTTCTTTATCCTAGCTGCAACTATAGTCCAAGTATTATCTTTTTTGATCGCCAAAAGTTTAAGATCAAAAATAATGAAATTTTTGGACGCACGACTTCTACCTCGTAAAGGAAAAGCGGAAACACATCAATTAATAATTGGAGAAAGATTGGAAATAGTTGCTAAACCAAGCTATTTGGCAACAACATTTTGGGAGATGCTAATCCAGATATTTTTGGGTACATTCTTGTTAAGTATATTTTCGAGCGGATTAGTCATGTTTGTTACGAAGTCCAAATATCCATGGAATATAATTTTGGGTATGCTTGTTTTGATTTTAATTAATTTACTAATAATAACCATTTTCTTTTGGATAAAAGAATGGCGGAGAGAGCACACAAAATTTGTTGTCTTTACAACCAGAACCTATTATGTAAAAGCAAGAATGCCTCTTTTTGCATTGCTGTTTGGTTCAGGTACTCTTCCCAGTGTCTCGCAAACCCCGATGAATGAAATGACGGAAAATCAAATTGCTGCAGATCCGGAGGATTTTGATATAGAGAACAAAACATCATTTATAAAAGATCAATACTTAGCATATCTTGCCAAAAAAATTAACACTAGGACACTATTTTTAAGGTCAAAGTCCAAAAAGGCAGAGGATATATTGGTTTATATTGATAATGGTGTCAGGTTGGCAAAAATACTGGATACATTAGTAGCAGATTATCCTGATTTTGAGAAAGAAAATAGACCATACAAACCAGATACATCAATTAAACCCATAGATCTTTTTAGAGTCGAGGATCCTGGATTATATGATTATGAAGGTAATTTGGTAGAAAATACTTAGATACATGTTCTTTTAGGGAAAGATTAATTAAAAACAATCTTTCCCTTTTTTATTTGTATTTTAATTGGTATGAAGATATAATTATTTAAAACCTATAGAAATAAGGAGAGTTTACAAAATGACCGGAATCTGTCAAAAATGCAATAACATTATAACTGAGAGATGGGTGACATGCCCAAATTGTATGCGTATATTCCATTTGAGTAGAAAGTGTGTAATTAGTCAG
>MEUV01000026.1:22893-24903 GCA_001772575.1 candidate division WWE3 bacterium RBG_19FT_COMBO_34_6
GGAAAGAATCCTATATATGGAACGGATGATGCGAGATACAATTTATGGATGCGTTTTTGTCCATGTTGCGGAAAGTTTATATATGCAATATGTGGAGCACAAGGATCCAGGTGTACTGATCTTTAAATCCAAATAAATTAACTTTCAATATTTAGGTAATAAACCATATTAAAGAAGCAGAAATGTAACTAAGATGTGGTTTTTATTTATTGATTTTTTGTTAATAAAAAATAAGAACTTTAAATGGTGACCCCACGGGGAATCGAACCCCGGTTGCCGGGATGAAAACCCGGTGTCCTGACCGCTAGACGATGGGGCCATGCTTCACCTACGGTTGCACATGGCATTACCAATTCTTATTATAACTCAGGCATTTTAACAGTAAATAAGTGTATAAAGCAATATTTTTGGTAAAATATCAACGTGAGAATTTTTACGCAAATAATATTAGCATTAAATACGTTGTGGTTTACCATTTCTCCTACCGTAAATAGTTATACAGAAGGAGTTATCGGACAACCAAGATCATTTTTACCAAGCCAGGCGGAAACAAAAAATGATGTAACAATATCCAGGCTAATTTTTAGAGGATTATTTAAATACGATATTTACGGGTCTTTAGTACCTGAGTTAGCTGAAACCTGGCAGATTTCAGACGATGGGCTTGTTTATACTATTAAACTTAAAGATAATCAATTCTGGTCTGACGGAAGAAAAATAAATTCAGATGATCTAATCTATACATCATTTAAGGTCAAAAATTTAGTAGGAGTTGCAACGGATAAAGTTGATGATCTAACGGTAAGGTACACACTTCCAAATAAATACTCTCCCTTTTTAAGCCTTCTTACTATTGGTGTCATGCCGGTAGACTCCGAAGAAAAAATTGATCCTTTAAAACCTCTAAGCAGCGGCCCCTTTAGGATTATAAGGTTAGACAAAAACGGTCCGATCATAAAGCAAGTAATTCTAATTCATGAGGATCCTAAAATTAATATAAGAAAAATGATTTTTAGATATTATGCCAATAATGACGAACTTGTAACAGCCGCTAAACTTGGCGAGATATCAGGCTTTTTATCTGATAAGGAGGTGGTGCTAGATAATTTTGAAAAGTACAAATTTCCATTACAGGGAGTATATTACGCGTTATTTTTTAATTTAAGAAATGAAAAAATGCAAGATCTGGAACTTAGAAAGTACATACAAAAAGCACTACCAATAGAGCAGATCATTTCGGATAAAGGAATCACTGTTCAAGGTCCGATAAGCAGAAGTAGCTTTACAGACAGATCTTTAGATTTTAATAAAGTAGCAAATAAAGATTTTGTAATTGACCAAACAAAATATGCCGATACAACAATAAATATTACAATCCCAAATATTAAAACACATATAAAACTTGCAGAGGCAATAGAAAATATTCTGGAAAATGAACTCAAGGTTGAGGTTAAAATAATAGAGATAGATCCTGAAAAGATGCTTGACGATGTAATAAAAAGCTCTAATTTTGAAATTTTACTTTACGGACAGGAAGTCGGCCGGGATCCTGACAGATATTCTAATTGGCACTCCACACAAAAAGTTTACCCCGGATTAAATTTAAGCGGATTTGAGCACGTTAGAGCCGATAAAGCACTCGAAGAAGGTAGAAATGTACCCGAAAATGATAGTAGAATGATACATTATAATGAATTTCAAAAAACCTTTTTGGAACAGATACCTGCGATATTTTTATATCACCCTTTTACAAATTATTATATTTCAAAATATGTAACAGGGGTGGGGGATAAGTATACATTTACAATAAGTGATAGATTTTTGGATTACTATAATTGGAAAAAAATAGAAACAAATTAAAATTTTTGTTAAATTAAATTATCTGTTATCATATCAGCTGTAAGCTATATAAGGCTTATTGCGTGTAGAAAAGCGTAGCGTGGTGGCTGTAGTTCAGTGGTTAGAACGCTGGCCTGTGGAGCCGGATGCCACGGGTTCGAGTCCCGTCAG
>MEUV01000026.1:24927-25213 GCA_001772575.1 candidate division WWE3 bacterium RBG_19FT_COMBO_34_6
AAAATATTACATTAAACATCATAAATAAGAGAAGGAGAGAAAAATGAAATACATTATATCTAAAAATATAAATGATTTTTTAGAACTTCATCGTCCTCATCCAACAGTATTAAGCGATCAGGGCCTTGAGAGATTAATTTCCAAAATTCATAAGGCATACAAATTTCATATCGTAAATAAAGGAGAGGTGGATAAACAACAAGCGATTATTGGACAAACTGTTTGGCATAGGTCAAAATCTGAAATTGTTCTCGGACAAGAAGTAATAATATCTCTACCTTTAATG
>MEUV01000026.1:25224-27555 GCA_001772575.1 candidate division WWE3 bacterium RBG_19FT_COMBO_34_6
ATGCCTCATAAGTTTCAAAGCAAATGTTTTTGATCACAACATTCCTGAGACAACAATATTAGGAATAAAAATTATAAAAAATGAAAAACGTAGTTTGACTCTCAGAGCATTAAACTGGGCATTAGAGGAATTTACTGATTTTAAAGAGAGGATCATATATTTTTCTGAACCTGTTAAATACATTGAATTGGAGAAAAAAGGAGAAGATGTTAGATTAGTTGCATTTAAAAAAGAGATCTCAGAAGCTTTATTGGCGTTACCAAACATTAAATTAAAGGTTCATGACCAGATTTAATAGAAATTTAATCAATATTTATTCTAAAGGGATACTTAAAAAAGCAAGGTATCCCTTTTTCTTTGAATAAAAAATTGTTCTAAATTATTAATTAAAGATCTAACTTCATTAATAATCTGGATTAATTTAGACTGTGTCAGCCACGTCATCAAATAAGAAAAAAATAAAAATGCCACTAAAAAAGAGTTGATGTTTAATCGTCTTTTTTAGTAGCATGAGTTCAATCTAAAGTATTGTTTATCCCGGTCACTTTTTGTCGTTTTTCTTAGCTTGACCTTCACCAATAGCTACTCCTAGATGATAAATGAGTCTACGTATTAATAACCACCACCCCATAAAACTAACAAACGTGACTAAAGTTCTACTCAAATCTTCAGATCTTTTCTTTTCCTCATCCGTTTTATTGTTTACCATCATACACACTCCTTTTTTGTTGGCCATGCTGGTTAAATTGAAAGAATTCTATCACGACATAATTAACAAGTCAAAGCTATAGGATATTTCTTTTGAAACATTAATAATACCTATATAATTTAGTTAGAATTTTATCCGACCAGCATCCTTAACAGTTTGTATTACAATTTTAATAATAAATCCCTTGATAACCATTAAGTTGCTGATTAAGATCTCTGGTAGCATTTGTAATGATATTTCTTGTTATTAAAGCGATGATGACAAACGAGATTATAGTCAGAATAATTATGATTATACCGATATTTTTGGACTTTTTATCATTTTGTTTAAGATATCTTACTGCTGGCCATATCCCAAGCGGTGCAAAAAAAATACTAAAAATATAAATCAGTATTTGAACCACCAAGTCAGTCGGTAGCGGTTTTTCCTTTAATTTTTTACCGCAATTAGGACAAAAAAAATCAGTGGTTAAAACAATCTTTTTACAATGTCGGCATATAGTTTGTGTATCCATAAATATTTTAACTTTTTGAATATTTTTCCAGAACAGAAAGCTCTCTATCTGAGAAGTTCATTTTTTTCATAAGCTGATAATTTAACTTTTGCATCTGTGTACCTAATAATGTTTTTGAAATAACATTAAGCTCCTCGACCATATAAGGTAATTTTTGAATTACCAGGTTAGGATACCCGTAAGATACGATCAATTCACCGTACTGCATTAATAAATTATCAGGTATATCATTTGGAAATCTTAGAATAATAAGATTATCCGAATCTTTATCAGGTTCCCCATTAACTAAACCACGTAAAGTATCCAAAAATTTGATCTCTTTATCAAGATCGACTCCCATAGTAAATTTCTCTTTTTCTGCTCCCGGATAATTTTTTCCAAAATTAGAGGCTGTACCTTCATAATGAGGCGAGTTGCTTCCATGATCTTCTATCCTTTGCCTGATTAATTTTAATAAAGCAGCAAGTTCGTCAGAAGTATATGCTTTAACTTCGATAAATCCTATCATCTCATTATTTTCATTACCTATTATTGCATCCGGAATTGTTGTTTGGTCATAAAATTCTCCGGCAGGTGTTATGGTGCTGTCTTTCTCTTTTACCTTTCCCCATGTATTTTTCATAAAATCTTCAGCCACACCTCTTTCAAGATCTTCAATATAGTCATTAAGTTTTTTATAGTATTCCGGTGCGGGTAGTCTTGGAGAACCGGTCTTTAAAAGCTCCATATCAAATTGAGTTTTTATTCTTGGATCTATCTTATCTTTATTAAAAATTTCTAAAGGTTTTTCTTTTAAAGAATGAGCTAATGCTGCCCCTAAAACATCACCCTTTCTATTTGTAAGAGCATCGGTAAAATTTTGAGGAAGTTTTATAGCAAGTTTTTTAAGTGAAAAATCTTTTGAAGAAAATACTGTTTCTATAGCATTAGGTGAAAGTTCCAGGCTTATTTCTTCTGCGACTATACCTCTAAGATTTCCGGATAAATGCTCTAAGGAACGTTTTTCATTCCAAGGAATGCTCTCATCACGATTTTTTTGAAATGATATTGACCACTTCACTTTGGATAGTATCTCTTCACCGGCTTCTTTATCTTTAATTAATTTTTC
>MEUV01000026.1:27573-33252 GCA_001772575.1 candidate division WWE3 bacterium RBG_19FT_COMBO_34_6
TCTATTATATTTTCCGAAGAAATAGAGTTTATATTAGTCATATAAAAATTATATGGTATAGAGAAAAAAATATAAACAGACAATAAAAAAAACGGTATTTTAATTTAACATAAAATACCGTTAATCTTTATTTTTTCTAGCAACTCTCTCTACTTTTAGTTTAAATTTTAATTGTTTTGGTTTATTTTCTTTTTTACCACCCATAGCAACCTTAAATTGTCTTGTTTCTCCTATATTAATAGCAGGCTCACTGTATTGTAAACCTCTTGATCCACGTGTTTTCGAACATGCTACATTGTAATCGCAATATTGGCATATTTTTGAAGGTTTTTTTGGAAATTCTGCAGAATTTAAAAGATTTACTGCATGACGGATTTGAACCATGAATGTTTTGAAATCCGCTGTAGATCTTTTGGTAAAAAAATGTTTACCTGATCCTAAATGATACCAAAAAAACCCGACAGGCATTTTTTTTGTCCATTTTAGATATAACCAATAATATGCAGTAGGTTGGATGTACTCATGTAGTTCAAATTGAGCCATCGCCTGTTCTAACGGTGATGGATTGCTTTTGTACTTTGTAATATCGTAATCCTGCCTATTTGTTTTTAGATCAACAATAACTACATTAGCATAACCACTGACAAATACACCATCCCTTATAATACCCGGGTTAAATTTTTTAATCACATCGATAGGTAATTCCCTGATTTGATCAAAAACTCCTACAAAATCAACTCCTGCCAGAATAGGAAATTTTATTCTCTTCTCGGAATAAAGAGGTACTGGCTTATCAATATTTTGCTGCCAATAATTTTTGACACAGATCCAACCGTAAGCACCATATTTTTGTTCCTCGATCTTGTCCGGAAACCGTATCTCTTTGGGTGGATTTGCACAAATGTCAGACCATTTGCGAAACCATGCAGAACGGGCTTGCGGCTCTAAACCTTTGTAAAAGAAAGGTCTATCCGGATGTTTCCCGCTGTATAAAAAATTGATGAATCTGTGTACGGCTTGCCCAAGTAAAGTGGGGTAGCTCATATATCCCTTTTCCTTAAGAATATGAGCAAGGTAATAACTATATGGACAAAAAAGGATCTGCTGCAATGAAGAAGTACTTAAAGTTAACCTAGCCATATTCTCTTCTCCTAAGTTAAATTTTCAAAGTTCAAAAATTATATTATTGAAATTATTATAATTATAAAAACACAATTATCTATAGACAAAAAAACACGGCCCGATTAACGTGCCGTGTTCTAACGATTTCTCTGTAAATTACAGATTATCTTCTATCCCATGATCTACCACTATCTCGACCACCAAATCTTTCTCTTGGTTTGTCGGTCATAGGTCTAGCTTCGTTTACTTTGATGTTTCTGCCATCAATATCTTTTTCGTTCATCTCACTTACGGCTGTTTGTGCAAGATTATCATCCTCGATCTCGACAAATCCGAAGCCTTTGCTTCGTCCGGTTTGTCTATCAATAATGATAGTTGCGCTCGCGATATTACCATAAGCAGAAAAGAGAGTCCTTAAATCCTGATCTTTATAGGAATAAGGTAAATTTCCTACGTATAATTTCATCAACTTAAATCACCACCTAACTTATTAAATATATACACGCTCTAAGATCGGGAAATACTTATGATATGACATCAAAGATAACCAATAATCTACAGAGACAATGTGTATATTATCACGGCTACGTTAGCATGTCTAATTTGAACAATGTTTGTTTTCTAGTAATATTAGATATGATTTATGTTAAATACAAAGAAGTTATTAAATAATGATATTTTTATATTTATTTTTTCCTTTGTTTTAACTTTCATTACATATATCTGTTTATTGCGGGCAGGTTTTTTATCCCTTGATGATACTCTTGGAGTTGTAGAGAACTATACAATTCGTAGTATAAAAGACAGTATTAGATCTTTATATATTATTCCTATAACAAGTTCTATTTTATATAAACTGTTTGGTTTATCAGCTTGGGTTTTTCATTTAAGGGGGATATTTTTGCATTCAGTAAATGTATTTTTACTTTATTTAATAGCAAAAAAATTAATTGGACAAAAAACTGCGTTGTTGACATTATTTTTTTTCATATTTCATCCCGGTGTTAGTGAGCCTATATCCTGGATCTCGGGACACGTTTACTTATTTGCTTCGATGTTTAATTTATTGACTATTTTATTTTATATAAAATTCCAGAAAGACAAAAAAAATCTATTTTTTGTTGTATCGATCATTTTTTATATTCTTTATATTATTTTTAATAGAGGACCATGGGTTATTCTTACTCCCGTTCTGGTGTATTTAATTGACATTTTATTTTTAGGTAAAAAATTTATTTTAGATAAAAAGATATTATTTTTAATACCATTAATTATGTATCTAATTATATTTTTCCCCGATCAAGTTTCATCAAGAACAGACGCGATAGGATCATATTTTTCAGGTACTACCGCCCCGAATAAATTTATTACCATAGGCCAAAATATCGGAAGATCTTATACATTGCTTATTTTCCCAATAAATTTAAATATAACCTTTTCGCACTTCGAACCAAATTTTATAAATTTCGCTTCTATTTTTATTAATTATATTTTACTTATTTTAATATTCTATTATTCGTACAAAAAAGATAGGATAATTTTTGGTTTGTTATGTGTCATCTACGCATCTACCCTGCCTTTATTTAGTCCTTTTAATATCGCTGTAAATCAGGCTGAAAGATATTTTTATTTAGCCGTCGCATTTTATTGTATATTAATATCTTATTTATTAGTAAATATCGTTGGTAAAAAAATCAGTAATAAATATATTTTTATTTTTTATATAATTTGTACATTATTTTTTATCAGAACATTTGTAAGAACTTTAGATTGGAAAAATGATGAATCGCTTTGGGCTTCAGCCGAGAGAACAGTGACTAATAACTATAATGTTTATAACGAGATGGGAAATGTCTACTTTGCCAAAAATGACATGACTACTGCTTTCAAATATTATCAGAAAGCTTTGGATTTAAGACCAAAATATCCAACTTCCTTACATAATATAGGTTTGATTAATTTGAAATTAGGTAAAATAGAGGATGCAAAAAAATTATTTGAATCAGCTGTGGAAATCGACCCGACTTTCTATGATTCATATTACCGTTTAGGCCAGGTTGCAAAGTTTGAAGGTGATATAAAACTTGCTAAGGAATATTTTGATAAAGCATTGATATATAAAAAAGATTTTGAGGAAGTAAAAAAAGAATTGCAAAAATTATAATTATTTAATTCTCTTTTTTATTCCCTTATACATAGCGCCGCCGTGATCCATCACATAACCGGTAAATTTATTTTTATCAAACGGACCAACAAAATGCATGTATACTGCATTTTTCCCCATTATCCAAACATATCTTAATCTGCCTAATTTTTCTAACCTTCTTACGGATGTTTTAATTCTCGGTCTTTTTAATAAATGGTATTTATAACCCTCCTTATGAGCTCTTACACACATATCCATATCTTCAGCCACAGAAAATTTTTCATTAAAACCGTTAAGATCTTCGAATACTTTTCTTTTGATATACATGAAAGCGCCGGTTCCCTGTGGTTTTATTCTTTTCATAATATCAAGATAAAATTGATTAAATGTAAAAAAAAGAATCTTATCAACTTTTTTATTTGAAATAGGTTCCAACCACGTAGTCATAATATCAACCTCAGGATTATTAGAAATAAAGCTGGTTATTTTCACGATAAAATCTTTTTCTATGTATCCGTCTGCATCTAAAAATATTAATTTATCGGTAATAGCATTTTTAGCACCCAGATTTCTTTGCATTCCAACACCCTTACTTTTTGCATTGATTAAATGAAGATTTTTAAGTTTTTTATAAGAACTAACTATTTTTCTTGTTTTATCTTCCGAATCTCCGTCAACAACAATAACCTCGAAATCTTTATACGTTTGGTCTGCGAGACAATCAAGCAGGTCGATTATATATTCCTCTTCATTAAGGGTTGGTATGATTACGCTTAATATCATATATTTTGTAAGTATAACATTTGATGTTATTATAGCTTGGAAATGCCACTTAGAATATATAAGAAAAAATTAGATTACAGCTATACATTCGGGAGTTTTCCTGTGATCGAGATGTTAAAAAAGATCCCGGAAAAAGTTATAACCGTACTGATTTCCGAACAATACCAAAGGTATGAAGGCATAGACCTTATAAAATCATTGTGCAAAAAAAATGATATTAATTACGATTTAAGTACACATACTATTAGAAAACTGTCGGTAAAAGAAAATACTATAGCGATCGGGGTTTTCAAAAAGTATCAATCAAAGCTTATGGTAAATCAGGATCATCTTTTTTTGGATAATCCGTCCGATATGGGTAACGTAGGAACAATAATAAGGACGATGATCGGATTTGGTATCAACAACTTGGCAATTATAAGACCTGGCGTTGATATCTTTGATCCGAAAGTTATCCGTACCACAATGGGAGCAATTTTTGATCTGCATTTTGAATTTTTTAATTCTTTCCAGGAGTACAAAAATTTATACCCTGATAATAATAATTTTTATCCCTTTTTACTAAAAGGTGACAGTGAATTAACCAAAATAAAATTTGAACAACCTGCCACATTAATTTTTGGTAATGAGGGAAGGGGACTGGATGATTTTTATAAAAAATTAGGTAAGAGCATTAAAATTTCGCATTCAGAAAATATTGATTCATTAAACTTATCTATTGCGGTAGGCATCGCTCTACATCAATTTTATGTACAAAAATAGAAATGACAACAAAATCAAAGATTAATACAATTAAATTACAGGATACAAAGATCGCTTATATTAAATACGGCCAAGGTCCTGTGCTGATAGTTCTGGGCGGTATTATGGCAAGAATAGATAGCTGGATGTATGTTATTGATTTTTTATCCCAAAAATTTACAGTATATTTTATTGAACTTCCCGGATACGGTAACTCTTCACCTTTTAATTCAGAATACAGCAGTGAACGTATGGGTATGATCATTAAAGATTTTACACAGGAATTAAAAATTGAAAAATTCTCCATCATTGGTTTTTCTTTTGGAAGTTTTGTTTCATTGTTCGCTTTAAAAAATATTATTAGTAAGATCGACAAAGTTTTTTTAATAGCGCCTTGTATTTCATATAAGGTACTTAATTTTAATAGACCGCAACTAATTTTTTCCAGGGCAGCGGTTAATTTTTTTGATAATAATAATTTACAAAAATTATTAATGGTACTTATAAAAAATAAAAGATTTACGGAGTTTTTTATTCTTATTATTTCAAGATTCAGTAACAAGGATATATATTCTTATAAAGACATGCTGGCAAGCTCCTTGATATCCATGAGAACAGAAACTATTAATGTTTTGGTTAAACAAATAAAAGAAGTATTATATTTATCTCCTATTGATGATCTTAAAGATTATAATAAAAAAATATATTTGGGAATGTCCAAACAAGATCAATTTCTTAATTATGAAATAACTCATAAGCTTCTATCGGAAAAATTTTCAAATCTGGAGGTATTTGAATTTAATTTATCTAATCATCAACCGCTGGAACCGCTATCTCAAGAATTTTTACAAAAAAACTTCAGTCATATTTTAGAAAACATGTAAATT
>MEUV01000026.1:33312-38485 GCA_001772575.1 candidate division WWE3 bacterium RBG_19FT_COMBO_34_6
ACAGTCTTAATTTGATAGAGCTAACTAAGATCTTCGGATCATCAGAATCTAAACATTTAATTTTCGCGTGTATCTGTAAAGAATATCGGGTACTTTCTAACACAGACCAATCAACTTTAAACGATAGCGGTTCTAAAAGCTTAAGATTTGTAATTTTAATTTGTTTAAAACCACGTTCTATAAGATTGACCGAAATACCAAATGTTACAGTGCAAATAGGAGGGCTTATTTGTTTAATTTTGATAGATTCTGGTTTTAGTTCAACCATACCTGTAAAATTCTCTACAAATGCTTGTTGTGGGAATATTTTTTCCATTCTATCTCCTTTTTGTAGATTTTTGTTTGCGTTATAAGAGATTATATTAAAAATATGTTATAAAGTAAAATTATAGGTTATTATTTCTGATAAATACCGGAATCAGCCAGTACACATTCTCTAAGCCTGGTCATAAAGATATTACGGGCTTTTTGAATATTCTCATCCTTTCCCTGCCAAACCTGAATAGCGGGGGCTTCTAGCGCCCTAAGATAGGAAAATGTGATCTCCCATGGAAGAGGTTCTTTTTTGGCTATAAAATTAAGATTTATTGTTGCATCTTCTGAAGATTGACCTCCAGACAGAAAGACAATTCCCGGAACTTCTTCAGGTACAGTGGCCTGTAAAACCCTTACAGTAGCATCAGCTATTTCTTCCGGTGATGCCATAACTTGGCATTTATTACCCGGGATAACCATAGATGTTTTTAATACCACTGCTTTCAAATCAACCTTATATCTTTTTAAAGTACCAAATACATCTTTTAGAGTTTTATTTGTCACCTCTTCAGATTTTTGAATAGTATGATCACCGTCAATTAAAACCTCAGGTTCCACTATTGGAACAAGACCTGCCTGCTGACAAAAAAGAGCGTATGTGCTTAATATAATGGAATTAGCATGTACAACTTCCGGTGATGGCAGATCATTTCCGATTTTAATAACAGATCTCCATTTTGCTGCTTTTGCACCATCTTCATAAAACTTTTCCGCACGCTTTTTTAAGTTATCAAGACCAATTGATATTTTTTCACCCGGAAAATTTGGCAGTTCTTCTAAGCCCTCATCAAGCTTAATAATCGAAATAATATTTTTTTCTTTTAGAATATTTCTAAATAACTTACCTGTACTATCGGACTGATAAAAAGTTTCTTCATGCATAATAATCCCGCTAAGATACTGCTCGATTCCTGGTGTATTTATAAATAGTTCTCGGTATTTTCTTCTAATCTCTTCATTAGAAGGTATACCTGCTTTTTCCAAATTTTTATCAGCGGCAGATGGCCTTTCATCCGATGCCAAAATTCCTTTGTGTGGCGTAACTATTTGTTTTGCAACGGCATATAAAGCATTGTTCATCAGATTTATCATATCAATTTTTGTCTGTGATATCATTAAGAAATGCAAAAACCGGCAATTTCTGTCGTTACATGTACTTATAACAGTGAAAAATATCTAAAAAAATGTTTAAAATCAATTGAGTCTCAAACTTTTATTAATATAGAACATATTATTAACGACTCATTTTCAACAGATAATACTGTCAAAATTATTAATGAATATATACAAAAGAATAAAAATAAATATCCCATAAAATTTTTTCAAACAAAGCCAAAAGGAATAGCAAGAGCATTAAATGATTCCTGGCCAAAAGCAGATGGGGAGATTATCCACTTTCTTCATAGCGACGATTACTACATTAATAAAACTTCCCTGGAAAGAGCACATAAGATTTTTGTTAAAAATAAAGATCGTATGTGGTTTACCGCCAATGCCATATTTGAATTTAATAATAAAATATATAAATTTAAAATTCCGGCGATAATGAAACATAACTTTAAACAAATTATTACAACTGCAAATTTTTTATCTCATGAAAATACATTTATTAAAACAAAATTATTAAAAAAATATGGAGGATTTGACGATTCAAATAATGTAACGATCGAGTATAGATTATGGCTTAGAATTACAGAGGACTATGCGCCGTTAATAATCAATGATTATTTTACCGTATTTATTGTGCATCACGGAAGTAATTCTACCGGTTCATTCTTTGGCTTCACAAAAGGATTATTTGAGGGTATGAGAACATTAAATAAAGAAGGAATAATACCTATTGTAGGCATAAAACCTGGAAAACTATTATCCAATGAATTTAAAAATAGATAAAATTATCAGATCAAATCGAAAAACAATCGCTTTAGAGGTAGATTATAAGTCCAATGTTATCGTTAAAGCCCCAAAACATATTTGTGATCATGAAATTAATAACTTTGTATTAAAACATAATGATTGGATATTAAAAAGGAAGAACGTCAACTTTGAAAAAAATAAAAAACTAAATCTATTAGAATATAATTTTCATCGAAAACCTGAGTATAAAAAAAAGGCAAGATCAATATTAAAAAATAAAGCACGTTATTTTGCCGATATTATGAAACTAAAATTTAAAATTATAAAAATTTCAGATGCTAAAAAAAGATGGGGTTCATGCAGTAACAAAGACACGCTAAATTTTAATTGGAGGCTTATCTTTGCGCCGGAAATTATAATCGACTATGTAGTTGTACATGAGCTATGCCACTTAAAACATTTGGATCATTCCAAAAATTTTTGGAACGAGGTAATTAAAATGATTCCTGATTATAAAATACGAAGAAAGTGGTTAAATGAAAATGATTATTTAATGATAATCGATTAATTTAAAGACGGAATATTTTGTTTAACGTTCTGGTTATAAGGTCTGTTCCTGTTCTCTTTAAGCTCATTCTTCCCGGTATACCGATATCTAATAATAACCCTGTTAAACTGGTAATGAGCATGGCATAAAGTTTTAACCTTGGGAAAATCAAAAATACCAAAATCAAAGTAGTCGTAAATGCAATAAATTTTATTAGATCATCCTTCGCATCCACAAAGCTTAATCTAACCGACTCTTTTATATTGAGTATCTTGGTTTCTCTTTTAGGCATTTCTTTATAATATTGAATTGCTAAAGCAATGAGTTTGATTATATTTCTTATGATCTCAATAGAGATACCGGCTGTTACCAAAAATATCGTAACAGTTACCTGATTTGTTACATCAGCTCCCCTAAGCATAAGATCATAGCCAAATAAAGATGATCTTAAAGGTACGTTCAAATTAGCAGGGATAAAAAACAACTTAGTGGAATCCATGGTCAAAAAGAAAACAAAAATAATTATTTCAAAACTGTCGGCAAAATAATCCTTAAACCTTTTTCGTATCTGTTTTGTCCAAGTATCCAAAACTTCTTGCTGTACCGGTCTATTCAAAATTCCCACCGCCACTACCATAGCGACGGTTAGAACTGTCGTGAGAATGGTTACGTCATTTTCTTTTCCAACACCTTTGTATAAAAATAATATACCGATATAAATCATAATGGCTATCCACATGGATATAACGGGGGCAATAAAATATAGAAAATCTTTAAGAATCTCTATAAATTTTGTATATAGTTTTTTAATGAGGTCAAAAGCATCAATTATTGTCAGGGAACCTTCCAAGATTATATCCAGAAAATTACTGACTTCCTTTTTTAATCCCATTATGACAAGTATTCCTAAGACCAAGAATATCGCTACTATAAGAAGAAGCGTGATCCAAAAAAAGTTTACTATCACATTAAATATATGCGGAAAAAAAATAGAAAAATATATTAATAATCCGACGACACATACTACTATTGCAAGTAATATAAATGCTTTCTTATTTAATTTTGGCGGTTCATATGTATTCATATTTTTGTAAGAATTTCATAACCATTTTTTGTAACCAGTACAGTGTGTTCAAACTGTACAAAATTACCACCGTCCGCTGTTTTGGTTACCCAGACGCTATTGTGAACTAATCGGCTATTTTTTTCGCAAACCAAAGATTCAACAGCAAGCACCATACCATCTTTAATTATAGGACCAAAATTAGAATTACCAAAACAAGGTATTTCAGGAATTTCATGCATTTGTCTACCGATACCGTGCCCGGCGTATTCCTGTAGTACGTTGTAACCGCATTTTTTAACACTCATTTCCATAGTTTCCGATAACAAGCCGATCTTTATACCCGATCTGATCTTATCTATAGCAGTGTACAAAGCATCTTCCGATGCTTTTAATAGGGATCTATTCTCTTTGGAAATAGATCCAACTCCACAAGCAAAAGCGCTATCTACATGTAATCCCAGGTCCATAATAACAGTGTCTATGTTTACGATATCCCCGTCTTTTAAAATAGTACCTTTAACAGGATAACAATGTACGGACTGATCGTTAATGCTCAAACAAAGACCTGTAGGAAAAGGTGCTAATCCTCCTGGTGCGTAACCCTTACAAGCCGGTATTACCTTGTTTTCAAGGCACAGATCAATGAACTTCTGTTCCAATACCCAAACGTCAAGTCCCGGTCTTATCATATTTTTAAGAATTTCCATGAATTTGGCCAGTTTTTGCCCGTTACGGCGCATAATCTCTATCTCTATGGTTGTTTTTATTGGTATATTGCTCATAGGCACTCGCAAACCAGCCTGTATTATACCAGTTTTTTTGGTTATACGTTGCCAAAACCTATTCTATCGGGTAGTAGGTCCCCTGTCCCGATCATGGCCGCCGGCGAGATCACAAATTTTCCCCACCGGTTATTTATCTTATCGAGCATTTTTATTAAGTTTTCTTCTTTTTTTATATCTTCAAAAATCTCCAGCTGCAGGTTGTGTATTTTTTTTAGGTTAAAGCAGGATACACTGATAATTTTTATTTCTTTGGGAGGGGATCGCATAAATAAAATTAGAGTTTGCTTATAAATATCCCTGGAGTCTGAAATGACCCTGGCTGTTTTATGCCCCATATGCCAGTATGTGTTGTCTCTAAAAACCATACTAAGATGAACCCCCTGTGTTCTATAACCGCTATTTCTTAATCTAAAGCCCAGTTTTTCAATTAGCTTTGTTAGAACCGGGGCTATCTCTTCAACTCCTTTAAGAGGTTTCGGTAATGCGTATTGGTGGTTGAAAGTTTTTCTATCGGAGGGATAATTTTCTACTTCATACCCGCGCAATCTAAAATACCATAAATAGCCCATAACTGAGTGAAAAACCGACTTCAAAAAGTATGGC
>MEUV01000026.1:38516-39404 GCA_001772575.1 candidate division WWE3 bacterium RBG_19FT_COMBO_34_6
TTGACCGGCTATACCGCAAAGATCGGTCAGATTTAATTTATGGTAAATATCCAAAAAATTATGCTCGTTTATTTCCTCCAATCCATCAGGTTTTCTAAGATTTGATGCTGTTTTGGCCAAAAATTTATTTTTGGAAATTCCAATTGAAACAGTGATGTATTCTCCTATTTCGTCTTTTATTTTTTGTTTTATCTCTTTTCCCAGGTTTAATATGCCGAGATTATATTTTGGGCTGTTTTCAAAATTTATTACAAACTCATCTACTGATTTTGGAGTAACATCGTTTGTATAAAAGTTGAGAAGATCCCTAAATTGATGATGAATATATCTGTACTTTTGCGGGTCCGGCTCCAGTATTTTTATTTCCGGGCATACCTTTTTGGCATCCATTATTCTGGTGCCGACCTTTATACCGAATTTTTTGGCCTCCACCGAAGGGGCAATGATTATTCCCCTGGGGGAATTGTAGGCAGCCACGGCAATCGGCCTATTTCTAAGTAGCGGGTTGGCCTGCTGTTCCAGGGTTGCAAAACAGGAATTAAGATCGATATGCATAAAATAAGATGGTTTGGTATTAAATTTTAGATCAGACAAGATTTTGGTCGTATATTTCCTCCAAGAACCATATTAACGAGGAGCTGTCAAACAAAATTTTAAAACTTATAGTATTACAAGATACATGAAAAACATGATATAGAGCGTCTCCATTCTTATAGGTGTGGTGCAGACAATTTTTATCGATCTTGTACAAGGTTTTTTTCCATAATATACTTTTGATACTTGATTTTCTTTTGGTATGGTCAAAAATAAAATTTACGGAAATCATCTCCTTTATCTTATTGCTCATACATTTTTATCCTACCATAAACCGAATAAAATGCGAATATA
>MEUV01000026.1:39416-41454 GCA_001772575.1 candidate division WWE3 bacterium RBG_19FT_COMBO_34_6
CAAACCATGCCGAATAAAAAAATAAAAAAAGTTAAATTAGGTCTAAAAAAACTAATAGATTATGTAAAAAATGATCATGTAATAAGATCCACATTTTATATTTTGATGGTTTTTTCTTTATTATCCTGGTTTGGAATTATAAAAATAGGTCCTGTTAAATTATCAGAAGAGAAGCATATTACCATGATAGGTAATTACGTTAGTATAGAACCTAATCAGGTTGCAACATTTACCGCAACAATAACCGAAATAAATAAAGATAAAAATGTTGTGGTAGAAACACTGGTTAAAAAATCCACTAATCTAACAGATGAAATTAAAAAATTTGGAATTGACCAGATTAATATTAAAACAATAAATAATGTGTTGTATCAATCAGATGAACCGTCTCCACTTTCAAATACTAAAAATCCTAATTTAACTGAGAAGTTGTGGAGGGGGTCTGTCGGAATAGAGATCAAGCTTGATGATATTAGCAAGGTAGCTGCTTTTAATGCTTTATTAAGCGGTTTTGAAAATACAGAGGTATTCGGACCTAACTATAATGTTGATGAGCAGAAAATAGATGAAGCAAGGCTTCTGTCTAATGCTTTAGAGGACGCCAAAAACAAAGCATTATTTATAACAAAGAATAATAATTTAAAGCTTGGAAAAATATTAAATATAGAAGAGATCGGTAATTCAAACATATTTCCATATTCTGATATTTTGGGTATGGGCGGAGGTGGAGAAGAATTTTCTCCCGGTTCTACTAAGATCTCAAAAACCATTAAAGTAAAGTTTGAGTTAAAATAATCTAAATTACCAGATTTACAATTTTGTTTGGAATATAAATAAACTTTTTAATATCCGCGTCCTTAAGATATTTTTGAATAGACTCTTCTTTAGTTACAATATTTTTTATATCATCCTCTTTGATGTTAAGTGGTATTTCTATTTCGGCGCGTAGTTTACCGTTGATCTGAATAGGTATTTTAATTTTATTTTCTATAATGATTTTTGAGTCATATTGCGGCCATTTCTGCATGTGTATACAGTTTTGAACTGTCCAGTTGGAGTGTCCGTTAATTTCCTGCCAGAGCTCCTCGGTAATAAAAGGTGCAAATGGTGCAAGCGATTTCAAAAAATTTAAAAATAAATTCTTATCAACAGACTCATGCTTTTTACACTCATTTATAAAGATCATTAATTCCGAAACGGCTGTGTTCATCTTGAGCTCTTCCAGCATACCCGTAATATTTTTGAGCATTTTATTAAAAGCAATTTCAAGCTTTTTATTATCAACATTTTCTTTTATCTTATTTTTTTGTAAGTAAACATTTGTTAAGAATCTATAGCACGCCTTAATACCATTTTCATTCCAAGGGTATGTTTCTTCATATGGTCCTATAAAAGCAAGATATAGCCTGGCTGAATCCGCACCATAGTTTTTTAGTACATCCTGGGGATTTACAACATACTTGGGGCGTGATTTTGACATCTTTTTCCTATCAGCTCCAAGCAAAAGTCCTCCGCTCATTCTCCATTTTATCGGTTCCGCTGTGGGTGCGTACTCTTTTTCATATAAAAATCTATACCAGAACCTTGTGTATAAAAGATGAGCCGTAGTGTGTCCTGAATCACCGAAATATTTATCGACCGGCATCCAGTATTTTAGTTTTTCAAAATCTGCAAAATTCTTATCATTATGAGGATCGATATATCTCATGTAGTACCAGTTGGAGCCTGCCCATGTAGGCATCGTATCCGTTTCTCTTTTAGCAGGTGTCCCGTCTTTTGCCTTTGTTTGATACCATTTCGGTACCTTCTCAAGTGGGGATATACCGTCCTTACTAACAAAATCTTTTAGAATAGGAAGCATTACCGGTAAATTGTAGTCCGGTTCAATACTTCCATCCTGCTTATGTAAAAGAGGAATTGGATCACCCCAATATCTTTGCCTTGACCAAATTTGATCACGTAGATTATAGGTAACAGCTTTTTTACCCCACTTATTTTTTTCTAAATATTCAATAACCTTATTAATAGCTGTTTTTGA
>MEUV01000026.1:41464-41778 GCA_001772575.1 candidate division WWE3 bacterium RBG_19FT_COMBO_34_6
ATCTTCAAATATTTCGTTATCAATTTTATTTTTTGGTTCTATTACCTTAATAATTTCCAGATTAAATTTTTGGGCAAATGCGTAATCTCTTCTATCATGAGCGGGGACTCCGACTACTGCGCCTGTACCAAAATCAGCCAGAACAAAATCCGAAACCCATATAGGCATTTTTTTGTTAGTTAGCCTGTTAATAGCATAATAACCTGTAAAAACACCTGTTTTATCCTTTTTATCTTCGCGTCTTTCAATTTCAGAAGTAGATAGGGATTTTTGTATATACTTTTCAACTTCTTTATTCTTATAAGCTATAAATT
>MEUV01000027.1:0-1954 GCA_001772575.1 candidate division WWE3 bacterium RBG_19FT_COMBO_34_6
ATTTTAATTCTGCAAATAAAAAAGTTATAACCAGCAAAATTATTGAAATACCATAAAAGTACTTCCAAATAAATTTTAGTAAATTATAGTCATTAAACGCTGCCATAAAGTATAGTAAGTACCCTATTATAAAAAAAATGATATGATCTTTAATAAAATCAGGGGAGGTTGATAGAAGTGTAATAAAACCAAGGGAAAAAATTGTAAGCGGCCATATGATTAATAGAAAATTATATTTTTTTAACATTTAAGTTTTTAGATCTTATGAATAAAAAAATCTTCGCCTGACTCCAAACTTACGGCATATATTTTCTCTTTTATTTCTTTTCCGAAATCTACTATCACCTGATCATTTTCTGCTGATTTCTTATAAATAGCTTTAATTTGATCATTTACTTGAAGATTATTCTGTTTACGCAAATCCTGAAATTTTCTTATCATCTCCCTTGCCTGACCTTCTTTTTTGAGTTCCGGTGTAATATTAAGATCAAGATTAATAATTGAGCTTGTATCCCGACCCGAAATATTTGCTAAATCCATATTGTCTGTAAATATAATTTCTTTAATATTGACTTCGTCTTTAATAATAACTACATACTCTTTTGGTAATTCTAATTTGGAGTTGATATATAACTTAGATAGAGGTTGTCGTACAGCAATTTTATTACCTACTCTAACAGCAAGGGCGAGGCTTACTATATCCCTTGTTTTTTTCATATTTTCTAAAATCGGTAAGTTAGCTTTTATAAGTTTTTTGTCGTATTTTGGATAAAATTCCAAATGAACAGATTTTTTATAATCTTTGCTATTGCATAAAAGATTCTGGTAAATTTCTTCCGTGATGAAAGGGATCACCGGCGCGGCGGCTTTGGTAAAAGTCAATAATACATAATGCATTGTTTCCAGCGCCGCAGCATCGTTACGTGAAATTCTCTCGCGTGATCTTCTTGTATACCATCTGGAAAGATCGTCTACAAAAACTTCTATAGGTAATACTGCTTGCGGTATTTGGTATAATTCTAAATTTACAGATATATCCCTCACTATTTCATGCAATCTGGTGACTATCCATTTATCAAGTACATTATCTATTTTATTCACATTAAATTTTTTTGGTTTCCAATCAAGTAAGTTGGCATAGATCAGAAAGAACTTCATGGTGTTCCACAGGGGATTTAGTACATTTTTTAATTTATTCCTGAGCTCCACTTCATCGAAGTTTGCGTTTTCACCTATCATCAGAGGAGAGTTCATCAGGTACAACCTTAGAGCATCCCCGCCGATATTTTCCAAAACTTCCTTAGGATCGGTATAGTTATTATAAGTTTTACTCATTTTTCTACCGTCAGTTCCTGCCATTACACCGGTTGTAATAACATTTTTAAATGAATTCTTTTTAAATAACGCCGTGGATAAAACATGCATAAAGAAAAACCACGCTCTTGTCTGCGCAATGTACTCAACAATATAATCTCCAGGAAAATTCTCTTCAAATTTCTGCTGATTTTCAAAAGGATAATGTATTTGAGCATACGGCATGGAACCTGCCTCAAACCAGGAATCTAATACTTCATTGATCCTTTTATATTTTTTACCATTCTTTTCGATTATTATTTTGTCAATATAAGGTCTGTGTAAATTATCGACTTTTACTCCGGACAGGTCTTCAATTTCTTTAATGGAGCCGACTACTATTGTATCCCCGTCATCTGCTTTCCAAACAGGCATGGGTGTCGCCCAAAATCTTGCTCTGGAAATACACCAGTCAGGTGCCTGAGTAATTCCTATTTTAAATCTACCTTCTTTTAGATGTTCCGGTACCCAATTTATGCATTCATTATTTTTTACCAAATCATCTTTTAATTTCTGGATGTTAACAAACCATGAATTTTGTGCTCTTTGAATCAGTAACGTTTCGCATCTATCGTGAAAGGGAACTCTATGGGATTTTTTA
>MEUV01000027.1:1989-3565 GCA_001772575.1 candidate division WWE3 bacterium RBG_19FT_COMBO_34_6
CATATGGATTCTTACCATTATTTCCTGCTACAAATCTACCTTCATCATCCAAAGTTAACATTAACGTTATTTTGTAATATCTTCCCATTTCACTGTCTATCTCTCCGAATCCTGGTGCAGAATGAACAATACCGGTACCCTCATCCATACTAACCATATTTTCATAGGAGTAGACTTTAAATTCATTTTCCTTGTAAGAATAAAACTTATATAAAGGTTCGTAAGATAAACCTAATAGTTTATCGCCTTTAAATTTTTCGATTATTTTATATTTTTTTGACACCAAGACTTCGTTAACTCTTTTTTCAGCCAGTATTAATTTTTCTCCGGCACTCTCAACAAGGACATAAGATTCTTCATCATCCACAACTAGTGCTCTATTTGAAGGTAGTGTCCAAGGAGTCGTAGTCCATGCTAATAGATATGCTCCAATAAGTTCCCCTTTGGTTGTAACTTTAAATTTTAGGGTAATACTGTGATCTTCATAATCAATATAGGTATTATCCATAGCAATCTCAAAATTAGATACGGGAGTACCGCAGGTTGTACAGTATAAAGAAGTGTATACACCTTCATAAATATATTTATTATCAAATAGCTGCTTAAAAGCCCACATCACAGATTCCATATAATTTTGATCGGTTGTTTTATAGGCATTTTTCATGTCTACCCACCTACCGATTTTGTCTATATACCATTCCCACTCAGCTGAAGTCTCTGATGTATATTTGTAACACTCCTTGATAAATTCCTCTAATCCGAATTTTTCAATATCACGTCTTTTTTTTATATTAAGTTTAGCCTGAACCTTATTTTCCACGGTTAATCCATGCGCATCCCATCCCCAAACTCTTTCTACCCTCTTACCTAGCATAGTTTGGTATCTTGGGATTACATCTTTGGCTATAGATCCGAGAAGGTGTCCATAATGGGGTAAACCTGAAATAAAAGGAGGCCCGTCGTAAAAAATAAATAAATTATCTTTTGACCTTAGGTTCACAGACTGTTCAAATATTTTGTTATCTTTCCAAAATTTTAATATTTTTGATTCTATTTCCGGGATGGTGCTATTTTGAACGTTAGTAAACATGCTGGTATCTTAACAAATATCCGGCATTAATTAAAGGTATTTTGAAATTTTTCCTGTTTCAAATCATTGAAGTATTTATCAGTCCTATCCGCTCTATAAACAAGAATTGTTATTACAAAAAAACCAAAAATTAATAAGATAGTGATAAGGATTAAATATATTATTTTGTCTTTCATGATGCTATGATTTCCAAACTATATCTTTTTTACTAGATTTAAAATTAGCATACCTTGCCATTACAAACAATAAATCAGAAAGGCGGTTTATATATTTTATTAAACTTGAATATTTTTTGTATTCTTTAGTTTTAAATAATCTAACCAGGGATCTTTCCAATCTTCTACAAATGACCCTAGCTGTATGCAGATATGAAGAGGTTATTGTACCGCCCGGAATTATAAAATGGGATATTTCCGGTAGTACTTTTTGCATTCTTTCTATTTGTATCTCCAGCTCCTTTGTTTTTTGTTCAAAATTAACCTGCTG
>MEUV01000027.1:3588-11353 GCA_001772575.1 candidate division WWE3 bacterium RBG_19FT_COMBO_34_6
GATCATTTTTTTAATTGATTTTATTTTTGATGAATGCAAAAACCCAAGGGAAGCATTTAATTCATCTAATGTACCCATAACTTCGATAACAGGGCTGTCCTTGCTTATTTTATTTCTTTTTAATAGGTTTGTATCACCTCTATCACCTATTTTTGTATATATCGACATAGTTTTCTAACATCTGCTATATCCGCAGGTATAACATTTTGCGCAACCTTCTTCAAGTACCAGAGTTGAATTACCGCAATCAGGGCACATATCGGTATGAGAAAAATAGGTAACTTCATCTTTCTCGGGATCAATAACCGTTGAACCGTTCGCTCTTACTTTTATATTAAATTCTTCCGCTAATATTTGGGCTACGGCGTCAGGAATTGAACTGATTCTGTTTTTTCCAAATCCTATTGATGTTGATCCTCCGATACCGATCAATTGAACTACAATATCTTTTACAGTTAACCGTCTATTTTTGGAAGCCCTCAACCACCCGGATAATAGCCTTCCCAAAGCCTCTGACAAACCGGAAACATCAGAACCTGCTTTACCTATATTAATAAATACTTCCAACGGATCGCCGTCGGCACCTTTATTTATTGTAACAAACGCCTTTCCTTGGGGTGTTTTTACTTTATAGGTAGTTCCGGATAATTTATATCCCCTATCTATAGTGGATGTTACTAATCCATTATTATCTTGTTGGGTCAATACTACTGTTTGAGAAGCAGTGGACACCTCAGCTCCTTTTGATTGTTTTGTTTCTTTTGTCTCCAAAACAACTTCTTGTCTTGATCCCGTTACATAAACCGTAAGACCTTTGCATCCTAGCTCCCAACCTTTTTTATAAACATCAGCTACATCTGCTTTGGTTGCCGTTGCCGGTAGATTACATGTTTTAGATATGGAATTATCAATAAATCTCTGAATAGACGCCTGCATCAAAATATGTTCATGCGGGGTGATATCAGCAGATACAACAAATGTATTTTTTATATCTTGGGGAAGACCACCTATATCCTGACATGATCCTTTTTGAATAATTTCGTCAATTATTCTTTTTCTTTCGTCTCCTACAATCCCCGCCTTATCTAGCACATTTACAAACATGGGGCTTGTATAAGTTAATGTAAGATTCTTATCATCACCGGCTGATTGATACACATTCCTAAAATATGCCAGGGCAAATGTTGGTTCGCAACCATACCCCTCAACTCCTGCAACTGTTGAGATAGTACCTGTCGGAGCAATAGTTGTTTGTGCGGCATTTCTTATTCCATGAAGCTTAATTCCTGAAATAACATTTCCCCAGTCAATATCAGGTCTACCAAAATTATGATTATAAGGAGTTAATGCTATCGGAATCTGCCATTTCAAATTATCAGGATCATAAATGCTTCCTTTAATCTTTTTGAAAGAACCCCTCTCCTCAGCAAGTCTTATTGACGTTAACATGGAGTGATATCTCATAAACTCCGTAACCTGGGATGCAAACTCCTGACCCTCCTCACTACCGTATCTTATGGCCATAGAATACATTACATCTGCCAGCCCCATAAAACCTAAACCAATTCTACGTGCATTTAAAGCCGATTCTTTTAATTGAGGAACAGCCGGAACATATTTATTTGCCGTAACAACATTATCTAAAAATCTTGTGGATAGTTCTATCGCCTCTTGAAAGATCTCCCAATCTAAGTTTCCCTCATTATCCAAAAGTTCTCCCAAATTTATGGACCCTAAACAACAATTCTCATAAGGACCAAGCCATTGTTCTCCGCAGGGATTAGTCGCTTTTAACTCATAGAGATGAGGAACCGGATTATCCGCATTTGCAGTATCTATAAATAAAACACCGGGTTCACCGTTTTTATAGGCATATTCTACTATCATGTCAAAGATCTCCCTTGCTTTCGGTGACTCTATTATTTTTTTGGAATGAGGATCAATCAGATCATAGGTGGAATCTTCTTCAACTGCTTTCATAAAATTATCCGTTAATGCAACAGAGATATTAAAATTTGAGACATCCCCCTCTTCCGATTTACATTTAATAAAATCTCTTATATCCGGGTGATCGATTTTTAACACTGCCATATTTGCCCCGCGTCGTACTCCTCCCTGTGCTATTTCACCGAATGCTCTATCATAAACACTCAAAAATCCGATAGGACCTGTAGCTTTACCATTACTTGCTGTTACAATAGAACCTTTTGAACGTAAATCAGAAAAAGAAAATCCATTTCCTCCGCCGGATTGTTGAATTAAGGCTGCATCTCTTAATGTAGCAAATATACCATCTGATCTTTTACCCATATCATCTGATATCGGTAATACAAAACAAGCAGCCAATTGACCAAGAGGCGTACCCGCTCCGGTAAAGGTCGGAGAACCGGGAAAAAATCTTTTTGTTGTTAATAAATTATAAAAATCTTGTTTTGTCTTTTCTACATCCCTATAAGGAGCATCCGGTTCGGCTACAACAGAAGCTATCCTCAAAAACATTCCCTCTATTGTTTCCTGCGGTTTACCTTCTTCATCCTTTCTAAGATACCTTTTTTCCAAAATTAATTTTGAGTTATCAGAGAGATGAATATGCTTATTTTTCATATTCATTTCCCTAATTTTTTGAGGACGTATTTTCAACTTTACATCTCCGGCTGCAGGGCTTATATTTTCAGGCATAATATTTCCTATTCAAGACCAAAAACAAATTACTTCTCACAAAGAGGAGATGAAAATGATCTTGCATATATTAATTTTTTACTTAGAAAGTACAAAGAGGCAGTGTAATATTATCCAAACACAAAATATTATGTAATACAATAAAATATAGATTGGAGTATCACATTTTAAGGTTGTTGTTATAAGGTCGTAAAATTCAATTTGGCTCTATGACGGTAAATTAAAAATTAATTATTTTCCTCTTAAAAAGGCGGGGATATCGTATTTGCTATCCAAATCATCACCTAGATTAGGTGTTCCCCACGGATCTTTTGGCTTTTGATCAGGTTGTTCTTCCGGTTTTTCTTCTTCCAAATCCTCATCTTCGTCGTAGGATGGTAGTTTTATTGGAGTAGGTCTTCTTATGTCTTCCATGGAGTCTCTTTTATAAGTACTTTCTGAGATTCCTAATTTTGTCCTAATATCTTCTGTTTCAAAACCGGTAGCAATTACCGTTATCTTTACCTGATCAGTTAAATTCTCATCTATGGTCGTTCCAAAAATAATATTTGCATCAGGGCTGGCTGCGTCAATAATAATCTTAGCTGCCTCATCCACCTCATGCATACTAATATCAGAACTACCAATAACATTGAAAAGAATTCCTGTTGCACCGTCTATAGAAACATCTAATAAAGGAGATGTGATAGCAGCCTTCGCTGCAACTTTTGCTCTATCCTCTCCTGTTCCTATTCCAATACCCATAAGAGCTGAGCCTGCATTTTTCATGATCGTCTTCACATCAGCAAAATCAACATTAATAAGACCTGGCATTACAATTAGATCCGATATCCCTTGTACACCCTGGTTTAATACACTGTCACTCATCTTGAAGGCATCGATCATGGGCATTTGAGGATCGGTGATTTCCAGAAGTCTTTGATTCGGGATAGTAATTAAAGCGTCTACTTCTTTACTTAAAGCATCAATACCTCTTTCAGCATTTTGCATACGTTTCTGACCTTCAAAAGCAAAGGGCTTGGTTACAACCCCGATCGTGAGCGCACCTAAATCTTTTGCAATTTTTGCAATAACCGGTGCAGCACCCGTACCTGTATCCCCACCCATACCTGCAGTAACAAAAACCATATCCGCACCCTCCAGATTGGATTTAATAAGTTCCAAACTTTCTTCGGCAGCTTTTTTACCAACTTCCGGATCCGAACCTGCACCTAAACCTCCGGTTAACTCCTGTCCTATTGGAATTTTTATATAAGCTTTACTAATGGATAAATCTTGTGCGTCTGTATTCACAGCAATAAATTCAACACCATTTATTTGTTGTGAATCGATCATAGTATTTATTACGTTGCATCCGGCACCGCCGATTCCAACAACTCTAATTTTTGCAAATCTTTCTATCTCAGGTTTGATATGCATATTTAAAATATTTTTAGTTAGGGCAGGAAGTTTTTTAATTTACTAAAGAGCGTACTAAACTTACTAGATATATTACCTCGACTTTTTTCAAAAGACAATAAGGAACCTGTCCTATATAACTCAGCTCCGTATAGCACAGCCCCTACAGTAGAGGAAGATTGGGGTCCTTGTATTTCATCAATAAGACCTGTAACTCCAGTCGGACGGCCAATTCTAACAGGTGTTTTTAAAATATTTTGTACAACACGTTCAACACCCGCGGTCATAGCACCACCACCTGTAACAACTACACCGGCGGGAAGTTGCCCTCTTAGTTTTACTTTAGCCATTTCAAGAGAAATCAAACTCAAGATTTCTTCAAGTCTGGCATCAATTATTCTATATAAAACTTTTTTTGGAATTTTTTCCGACTCAATACTGAGTTCAGAAACATCAAATTCTTCTTCCCTGTCATCTTGTTTTGTCTTTGATAATAACGCATAATCATTGCTTAATTTAAGTTTTATATTTTCTGCATCTTCCATTCTTATTCTTAATCCAACGGCAAGATCGTTGGTTATATATTTTGCACCGATAGGAAGAACTGCAGAATGTATCGGAGCTCCCTCAACATAGGCAATTATTGATGTTGCTCCACCCCCGATATCAATTAACAATGTTCCTAATTCCTTTTCTGTATCGGTAAGAACTGCTTCTGCAGAAGCAATTCCTGAAAAGATCATATCCTCGACAGACACTCCAACCTGTTCTATACATTTTGTTAAATTAATAATTGCAGTTGATGATCCGTGAATAATATTTGTTTCTACCTCCAGCCTATTACCGGTCATACCAATCGGGTCTTTGATTCCATCCTGTGAATCAACAACAAAATCCCTCGGAATCACATGGATTATCTCACGTGTTGAGGGTAATGAAATAGCCTGAGCAGCTTCTGTGACTCTAGCAACATCTTCTGCAGAAATTTCAGAACTAAGATGAGGGGAGACGGCAACAACACCATGAGAGTTCCTTGTTTCTATGTGGCTACCGTTAACGGTAACAAAAGCGGAAGATACGGATACACCGGCCATTCTTTCTGCCCGTTCAAGGCTGCTTGATATAGCTTCCACAGCTCCGTCAATTTTCACGACATTACCCTTTTTAATACCTTTTGATTCTACATTTCCCGATACCCCGATAACTGATACTTTTTTATCACTAACAACTGCAATGGTAGTTGCTATCTTTGTCGAACCGACATCTATACCTGTGATAATTCTTTCTTTTGTCATAATAGATAATTTGATTATTTAAATAATACTATTACTTTATCATATCGTAAATCAATTCGTCTTATTTCCTTATTCTCTAATTTGGATTGTTTTATTAAAGCATCCACCGTTTTTATTGCTTCCAATTTATTTTTTTCATTTCCTATTAATATCTCCTGACCATTCTCCGTATAAAATAAAATATAACCACTATGAAAACTGATGCTGCTGGCTTTTACCTCTTCCTGTTGTAGACAAGTTGTTAATTCCGTATACAAAGGGATTAAATTTTTATCAATAAATTTACCGACGTCAATATCCTTTTCATATTTGATTTCAGGAAGAGTCTGATTTTTAGGATCGACAATACCTAAAACGTAACCCTCCTCATCAACCATAAAATGGTCTTCGTTATCATTTTTAAATACAATTGCTATGGGTATTCTTTCGATAATGTTAATAATTATTGTATCAGGTAATTTTTTTTTGATTTCAAAATATTTTGCTCCCAAAAAATTATTTTTAAGATCTTTACTTAAATTCTGATTTTTAAGTAATATTATGTTTTTGTCTAAAACGCTGGTTTTGGCAAGTGTATCAACATCATTAATATTTACAAATTGCTCAATCCCTGTAATATTAATTTTTTTAATCTTAAAAAAATCCGAATAAAGTAAAAAGTAAATAGCCATAACAATAAGTATTATTAAAAATAATGTACGTAATATGATTAATAATACTGGTAAATATTTTCTTAAAAAAAATTTACCTCTGGAAATTTTTCGTTCATACTTTCTATTTTTCATTTTTTCCATGAAATATTTTCGATCTCATTTACAATTTTTTCAGCAACATTATAAGCGGGAACAAAATTATTTTTTACATAATATTTATCTAGATTAATTAACATTTTTCTTATAGTTTCCAGAAAAAGTGTTGAATTTAGATTCTCCTCATCAAAGATCTCACCTAAACCTGATTCCAGTACTTGATTGGCATTAAGATATTGTTCATTATGTGAGACCCATGGAATCGGTATCAACATGCATGGTTTATTTAGATTAATTAATTCATAACAAATATGTGCTCCTGATCTGGAAATTATAAGATTAGATTTTTTAAAAACTTCCCCGATATGGTCGGAAAAAATAAATTTTTCTAAATAATATTTTCCTTTATGAATTTTTGCTATATGGGAATACTTTTCATTTAACAACTGGTAGTCATTATATCTGGAATAATCCCCGCACTGATGAATAACATTACCGATATCAAGCAGATCATCGAGAATCTTATAAACTGCGTCATTTATTTTATGCGAACCGGATTTACCCGCGGTTATATATATTATTGGAAGCTTATTATCAAACCTATAATATTCTGATTGTACATTAAAGATCTCTGGTCTTAGCGGTAGACCTGTATAAACAACTTTTTCTTTAGGTAAATATTTTTCGGATTGAGGCCATGAGATAAATATTTTTTTTACAAAGAATGAGATGAGTTTATTCGCATAACCTATCACAACAGTTTGTTCATGAGTAACAGATGGGATATGCAATATTTTACCTGAAATAACAACAGGAACCGCAATATACCCTCCAAACGAAAGAATTATATCAGGTTTTATTTTTAGTAATAGATAAAATGTCTGAATAAAACTTAGAGGTATTTTTAATAATCTTAGTAAATTAAAGTTATTATAAAATTTTCCGGCATGTATATTAAAAAAGGATATCCCCAGTTGAGTAATTTCCTTATATTCCAATGTTGTATTTTTATCTTTACTTAAGGAGTGTTTATGACCAAACCAGTAGATCTCTACATCATTGTATCTTTTTTTTATTTCATAGATGACCGGTATCGCACTGCTATGGTGTCCTCCTGTTATTACAATCTTTTTCATTAAAAAAATGATATCAAAAATTAAGCCTAATTGCTTTGTTTATGAATATTATAAAGAATACCCAACGCTGAAAGGCTAAATAGCATGCTCGAACCTCCATAAGATATTAAAGGTATCGGTATGCCGGTAAGAGGAATTAGACCAACCATAGCTGCAATATTTATAAAAAATTGAAGACCTATCCATGATGTAATTCCTACAGCAAGCATTTTTCCATAAGAATCCGGAGCTTCTTTAGCAATCTGTAAACCTAAATAAATTAAATATCCGAAAGCCGTTACAATCAGCGTAGTGCCTATAAAACCAAACTCCTCGCCGATAATTGCAAAAATGGAATCTGATGAAATTTCAGGAAGATATTGAAATTTTTGCCTGGACTGACCAAAACCAATTCCAAAAACTCCACCGGTACCAAGAGCGATTAAAACTTGTTTTATATGATAACCTGCTTCCTGTTCCTTACCTTTAATCAAACCAAGAAGGGTAAAAAATCTTTCTCTTCTGTAAG
>MEUV01000027.1:11377-11706 GCA_001772575.1 candidate division WWE3 bacterium RBG_19FT_COMBO_34_6
AGAGGTTTAAGACTATACCCTGAAGCAAAATATAACACTGTACAAATTAAAAAAATAAGAATAGCTGTAGACATATTTGGTTGTAATAAAAGTAAAAAACTAAATATCACACCGGTGATTATGTAGACAACAAAAGGAGTACTTTTATCAGTTTTTTGAAAAGATGATAGTTTTGAAGATAGATATAAAATTACTGCAAGTTTTGCAAGTTCTCCTGGTTGAAATCCCAAAACTCCGATATAGGGTATGGGTGGAAAAGGGCTAGGATTAATAAAAAACCATCTGCTTGCCCCATTAACACACGGGATAAAAATTAAACCGGGATTATC
>MEUV01000027.1:11745-15322 GCA_001772575.1 candidate division WWE3 bacterium RBG_19FT_COMBO_34_6
GGAGTAAATTTTTTTAAATTATGATAATTATTCTTTGAAAAAAACAAAAAACCTATAATCCCAAACAAAATCCACCCGCTTTGATAATATACAAATTTTAATGGATCTCCAAAGGTAGATTGAGAGAAATAAGAAGTAGCATTATATATGATCAGCAATCCAAAAATTAAGAGAGAGAGAATAAGAATTAATAATTTTTTCTCATATCCGGCATGTTGTATACTATTCATTCTTTTTATCATTTAAATTAAGTTAGATGAGCTCCAAGGTTAATTAACTTATCAAAATATCTCTCATATCTTACCGCCATCTCCTCAACACCGACAAGCTCGCTTCTTCCTTCAGCTGATAACGCAGCCAGTATGAGGACGCTATCGTATCTGGTATCCGTCATATTTAAACGTAATCCTTTTAGCTTCTGAGGACCGTTTATTTGAGCTACGGTCTTCGGTTCACCAAGTTTTTCAAAATCATAGCTCTCATCGCTTATAACACAAGACAAACCTACTTCCGAAGGTTTTTTTATTTCTATATTTGCACCCATTCTATTAAAATCTTGAATATATCCCATACGATTATAATAAATTGTATTGTGAACCAGACTTATACCATCAGCATAATTTTGGATAAGAGTTACAAAAGGAAGCCAATCAGCCAAAAAACCCGGAGCCGGTGAACTTTCCACGGTAGTTGAGTTATGTATCTCTCCGCCATACCATACTTTTAATTCATTATTATTAAATTCATATTTTGTATTAATTTTTGTCAAAAAATTCACGAATGATGCAATTTGTAAGTCTTTGATTCCTTTTATAGTAATATTTCCTTTTGTTATTATCGCAGCTGCTGCGTAGGAAATTGCCTCTATTATATCCGGTTTAATCTCATGGTAAGCTCCGTGAAAAATATTTGTACCTGTTATTTTTATTTTTCTTGGCTCTACCCTCTCCACTAATCCGCCTATTTTATTTATAAATTCTATCAGCTCATCTATTTCTGATTCTTCCGCCGCATTTGAAATATATGTGTTTCCGTTTATAAATATGGAGGATAGTATTGCGTTAGCTGTTCCATTATGAGTGCTGATTTTAAAAATAATATTTGTTTCTTTCGCCTGTAAAGAATCTAAAATTAAAAATTTTTCATCACTCTCAACATTAATACCGAGATTTTGCCAGGTAATTACCCATCTGTTAATGGGTGTTGATTTTTCCAGTGAATTTAAAGGTTTTGGAATCAACGCTTTACCGAATCTATACAACAACGGTCCGGCAAGAAGCGGAGAAAATCTAAATCTTGATCCTATCTCGTAGGAGATCTCATGTGTTGAGATGTTTGCCCCGTTTATAACTAATTTATTATCTCCCACCCATGTTATAGATCCTCTGATTGATTTTATAATCTCTTCTAAGATTTCTATATCATGAGTTCTTGGAATATTTTCAAGTACAGAATCTTCGTTACAAAATAAAGAAGATATAATAAGTTTTATTGCCGAATCTTTACTTCCTGAAGGAGTAACCTCCCCTTCCAATGGGTAACCTCCCTCAACAAATGATGAAGACATGTTAGCTAAAAATAACCAGAAGCAATGAATTTACTACTAGGACGATTGATAAAATAATAGTAAAAATAAATACCGATTTTTCTAAACCGCGTCTGGATCTATAAAAACTAATTGAGGAACCGACACCCGAAGTAAAACCTCCGCCTTTTGTTTGAATTAAAACCAGTATTGTTACCATTACCGAGAAAATAACCTGTAATATTCTTAATATATGCATAACTATTTTTTCCTATTGTCACAAAGCCAATTTAAAAAAAACATCATAGTTGAAATTAATAAAGAAGAGAATATAACCGACCATATGACGTTTAATTGTTTTGATGGTAGCACAAAGCCAAAAATTATCAACTCGGAAAGTGTTGTGGCACGGACGTTAAATCCGGGAATAAAAAGAGTTAATGCAAAGCTCACAATCAAGATCAATAAAAAACTCATAAATACAAATCCTATTCCGTTATTGGGAAGAGAGATCAAAGATAAAAGAGGTTTAATAAAAAAATATAATAAAGATATACCTATTACAAAAAGAATGATTGCGGCTGTATTACTAAATAGAAATCCCCCAATGATGTACTGGGCGACATTTATTGAAACGCAAGAGAATATAAAAATTCTAAGTATACCTTTAACCACATTTTAATTATACTTGAATTTTTTTAAGTCTTAAATGTGTATGGTAATTTTTGGCAAAGCGATGAGCTTCATCACGTAGATTAATGATCAGTTTTAATCCCGGATCATCTTTGGAAATATTTTTTTCTATAAAATCATTTGTATATTTGTAAAAAATAGTTTCATTCCTCTTGGCAAGACCTATAATGGGTATTTTAATTTTTAATTTTTTCAGAACCTTTAACCCGCTGGAAAGCTGCCCCTTACCTCCGTCTAAAATAATAAGATCAGGTCTACCCCATTGTTTTTTATCACCGGACATTTCTCTTAATAATCTTCTGGTAAGTACTTCCTCAAGCATATAATAATCATCCGGTTCATCTTTATATTTAATTCTAAATCTACGGTACTGGCTTTTATCGATCATTCCATCAATAGCTACAGTCATTGACCCGACTGCCTCCTTTCCGGATAAATTGGATATGTCGTAGCATTCTATCCTTTGCGGCGGTGCTGATAAAATTTCTATATTCTTTACGATTTTTGCAAGAGATTCTTCTGCCAGATCATAGATCAGCTTAGGATTATCCATATAACTTTGTGCACTTTTAAAATTTGCCCGTACATAATTAATTTTATTTATTAAATTCCGGTAATGCATCGCTTCTTCAAAATTAAGCTCATTAGATGCCCTATCCATTTGTCTTTTATATTCTTGGGTAACTACTTGACTTTTTCCTTTTAAAAATTTTTTTAGTCTTCTTATATTATCAATATAAATTTTAATATCTGTGCCTTGGGTACATGGGGCGGGACACAAACCAAGATGCCCATAAAGGCACGGTCTATTAATACCTAAATATCTTTTATATTTATTAACAGAACAATCTCTAAATGGAAAGATGCTTCTTACTGTTTTTAACAAACTCTTTGCTGTAGTTCCGTTAGGATAAGGTCCAAAGACCACATCTTTTGCTATAAGATCAGGTTTTCTAGCTGTAAATACTTTTGGAATTTTAGTAAGTAACCTATCCTTTTCATTTCTAATAACTATAAATAAGTATGATTTATCATCCTTTTGTAAGATGTTAAATTTTGGTTTATATTTTTTGATTAATTCCGCTTCTAAAATTAAAGCCTCAATTTCAGATTCTGTTAAAATAAAATCCAGTGAAAAAATATTAGACACCAGTAATTGTGTTTTTGAATCTTTATTAAAATTTTTTATAAAATAAGAGCCAACTCTATGTTTAAGATTTATTGCCTTTCCAATATAGATTATGTCGGAGCTGGAATCTTTAAATAGATACACACCGGGAGTCCGTGGTAAGGCATCAACAGTATGTTTCAGCTTTTTATTCATGGGGTTATTTTACATTATAGTAGTGTACAATTAAA
>MEUV01000027.1:15340-15670 GCA_001772575.1 candidate division WWE3 bacterium RBG_19FT_COMBO_34_6
CCCTTTTCTGCCTCACTCTCCAAAAAGTCTATGCGCAGGATGAATTTAAAACCGAGTATGAAATTTTATATAACATTAAGGAAAATACAGAAGCGGAGGTAACACAAAATATTAAAATAACAAATTTAAAAAATGACATAATTGCGACAAACTACACACTATCTATTAAGCAAATAAATATATACGATATAGAAGCTTCCGATGAAAACGGTAAAATGGAAATTGTGCAAGAAAGTAATGAGGGGGCTACGTCGATCAAAGCGCTATTTAACGACAATATTATTGGAAAAGGTAGGGATAATCAGTTTACTTTTAAATATAAAACAAAAG
>MEUV01000027.1:15690-19754 GCA_001772575.1 candidate division WWE3 bacterium RBG_19FT_COMBO_34_6
TTGGAAAATATAAGAGAATACAAAGTTAAATTAAGCGTCCCGGCGTCTTTTGGACCAAAGATATTTGTTACACCTAAAACGATAGAGGAAAAATATGAAAATGAAAAAGTCATTTTTACATTTGCAAAGGACGATTTGGAAAATAGCGGTGTTTCTGCAAATTTTGGTAAATATCAACTAATTAATTACAAATTAATTTACCAAATAGAAAATCCTAACATATACTCCACAATTAACAGCATTGCACTACCTCCTGATATCAAAAAAAGACAGCAGGTTAACCATAAAATAATTAATCCTCAACCGATACTTATTAAAGAAGATATTGATGGGAATTTAATTGCGGTATATAAACTGAAGGCAAAGCAAAAATTAGAAATAGAGCTTATCGGTACATCCAAATTAATGGGTGAGCAGATTAATATGGAACTTGGCGGGGAGTTCAAAGATATTCCCAAAAACATTTTAAATGATTATACTAAACCTCAAAAATATTGGGAGGTAAGCGATCCCGGTATCCAAGCAATAAAAAATAAGCTGTATGATCCTGACTTAAATATCACCCAAAATGCCTACAATGTTTATAAGTTTGTTACTGAAAATTTTAAGTACGATTTTGATGTGTCAAATAAAGATTCGGTGCAAAGAATGGGAGCATTAAATACATTAGCATCCAAATCTCCGATTGCATGCATGGAATTTACGGATTTATTTATCACGATCACCAGAGCTATGGGAATTCCTTCCAGAGAGCTAAACGGATATGCTATAAACACTCTCCAAGACCCCAACCTTCCTCTATCTATCAGACTAACTTCTTCGGATCTTCTTCATTCCTGGGCAGAATACTATGATCCTAATATTGGGTGGATTCCTGTGGATCCGACTTGGGGAAATACATCGAAACTTGATTATTTTTCACGTCTTGATAACAGTCATTTCGTCTTTGTTATAAAAGGTTTAAATTCGGAATATCCTCTTCCGGCCGGAGCATACAGATTTAACGGAGAAAAAAAATTAATTTCTGTTGAACTTTCACAAATCGATGAGCAAAATAATTTTGATTATTTTCCAGCTTTATTCAAAATTATGAATTTTAATCCGATTAAACTTGTTAAAAATAATAATAAATATTACTTACATAATGAGGGTGGTACTTATTTTTATGACTTTTTCGGATACAAAAAAATTCTACCTTATGAAGTAAAAATAATATATTTACCAAAATACCTACAAACATTGACGTTTAACGATATTAACGGAAATAGTATTGAAAAAGAAATAGTCTACCTTAATAAAAATCCTAAAAAATATCTTTTTTCTCCTATTCTTATTATTTTGTCATTAATTTTAGGGATTGTGCTGTGTAGCTTGTTTTATTATTTCTTAATTCTGAAAGGGGTCCTGAAAAAATTATTTTCCCTCCTCCCTCACCGCCGTCCAAACCTAAATCAACAACGTAATCACAATTTGAAATAACATCAAGGTTATGCTCGATAACAATAACCGTGTTACCTCTGGAAATAAGTCTTTTTATTATAGTAATAAGACGCTCTAAATCAGCAAAATGAAGACCTGTGGTAGGTTCATCCAATATGTAAAGAGTACTTCCATAAGTTTGTTTTGATAACTCTAATGCTAACTTTACTCTTTGGGCTTCACCTCCTGATAAGGTTGGCGCCGGTTGACCAAGTTTTATATAACCTAACCCTACATCATATAGGGTTTGTATTTTTCTTCTGATAGGTGGTATATTCTCAAAAAAATCCATTGCTTCTTCTACGGTCATGTTAAGGACATCACTTATATTTTTATTTTTATAATGAATTTCCAATGCCTCTCTGTTATATCTCTTACCTTGACATACTTCGCAATTTACATAAACGTCCGGCATGAATTGCATTTCTATCTTTATCTGACCCTCCCCGCCGCAAGCCTCGCACCTTCCTCCTTTAACATTAAAACTGAATCTACCCATTTTATAACCTCTTATTTTTGCTTCTTCTGTCTGAGAAAATAATTCACGTATATGATCAAATGTTTTAGTATAAGTTGCGGGATTTGATTTTGGTGTTCGTCCAATCGGACTTTGATCTATTGCTATAACTTTCTCGATACTTTCAGGGTTAACCAGACTCCCATAAGATTCGGGTCTTTCATCATTTTTTAACCCAAAATAATCTCTTAAAGCTTTATAAAAAGTATCCATAATTAGTGTAGATTTTCCGCTACCCGATACCCCGGTAATACAGGAAAATTTTCCTAGAGGTATCTGCAAATCAGCATTTTTTAAATTTCTTCCCGATGCTTTTGTTAATCCTACATACTTTCCTTCTATCCTTTTTATTAAATTTTCATATGAATTTGAATTTATGCTTGTATTTTCTGATATACTTTTTTGAAAAATATTTTTACCGACACTCTTTTTGCCGGATAGATATTCTCCGGTAACAGAATTATTATTTTGCGTTATCTCTACGGGCGTACCTTCGGCTACAACCTGGCCACCGTGGTCACCCGCACCGGGTCCAAAATCAAAAATATAATCACATTCGAGCATTGTCTCCATATCATGTTCAACAACCACAACAGTATTTCCCAAATCACGTAAGGATTTTAGTGTATTTATTAATTTTTTTTGATCTTTTTGGTGCAGACCAATAGAAGGTTCGTCCAGAACATAAAGCACGCCTGACAACCCTGAACCGATTTGGGATGCAAGTCTTATCCTTTGTGCTTCACCTCCGGATAAATGAGCTGAAGACCTGGAAAGTGTAAGATAGCCTAGACCTACGTCAACCAAAAATTTTAGTCTATACTTTATTTCTTTAAGTAATGTTTCTGCAATCTGTGTCTCACGCTGTGTAAACTTATTGGAAATATCATCGAACCATTTTTGTAAATCCAAAATAGATAAACTTGTTACTTCGCTTATATTTAATTTATCAATTACTATTGATAGCGCAGAAGGTTTTAACCTTGTTCCTTTGCATATAGGGCAATTGTCCCTGACCATATATTTTTCGATCTCCCGCCTTATATAATCTGATTGAGTTTCCTTATACCTTCTTGTTAGATTAGGTATAATTCCCTCGAATCTTGCTTTATATTTATGTATTTGATTATCACGGTCTTTATATGAAATCCAAAATCTCGTGTCACCAGAAACCCCGTATAAAATTATTTCCATATTTTTTTTATCTAATTCTTTTATAGGTGTGTTTAATGCAAAATTATATTCTTGCGCTACCGCCTCTATAAGCTTCCCGGTCCAGGAGTAATGCTCAAATATCCTTGACCAAGGATAAATACCTCCTTCCGAAATGGAAAGGTTAGGATTATACAAAGATTTTATGTCTATCTCTAGCTGCGTTCCCAAACCGTCACAAGCAGGACAAGCTCCTTGGGGAGCGTTAAAAGAAAATGTTCTTGGTTCTATATCAGGAAGTGAAATATTGCACCATGGACAGGCAAAATTTTCTGAAAATAAATGGTCGATATAATCTTTTGGATTAGAATCAAAATCAAAATTACGATCATTTACTACTGTTAGTATAATGTTTCCATTACTTAACTTAAGCGCGGTCTCAACCGCTTGATAAATTTGACTAAAATACTCTTCATAATTTTTTTCCTCGGATAATCTTTTTTTGTTAATAATGTTTCTGGCTATTAGTGCATCTATACTGTGTTTATTAGTTTTGATCAGTAAAAAATCTTTTTTTAAATCCCGCACCTCACCATCTACTCTTGCCCTTACGATTCCTTGCTTTATCAAATTTTCAAACAAAGACGAGTACTCCCCTTTTCTCTCTCTTACCACAGGCGAGAAGATAATAAATCTTACGCCACGCTCCGAATTATAGTTGGTATCTTGATTTATAATTTTAAATATTTGATCAACTATCTCTTGTGAAGATTGTCTTTGAATTTCCCTACCGCACTCAGGACAATGAGGATGGCCGATCCGTGCGAACAAAAGTCTTAAATAATCATATACTTCTGTAATTGTTCCTACGGTAGAGCGGGAATTTTTGGATGTTGTTTTTTGGTCTATGGCTATA
>MEUV01000027.1:19797-25384 GCA_001772575.1 candidate division WWE3 bacterium RBG_19FT_COMBO_34_6
TAAACTTTCAACATATCTTCTCTGTCCGTCAGCGTAAATTGTATCCATCGCCAAAGAGGATTTGCCTGACCCTGATACACCGGTAAAAACCACGAATTTGTTTTTGGGTATAGCTAGATCTATATTTTTTAAATTATGCTGTCTGGCACCTTTGATAATAATATGGCTTAATGCTGATTTATCTTGATTCTCTGACATAGCAAATGAAATTTTACGGTATTTCTTTGGGTTTGTGAAGTATAATTTATTATTTAATTATTTTTCTTGGATTTATCTTTATCACCATCGGATTTTTCGCTACTTTGAGGACATAGGGATGTAGGGATATTAGTTCCCTTTATAAATATTTCGGATGTCTTACATTTATCGTCTTTTTTAGTAATAATATTTTCAGGTCTCTGCATTAACTCATCTGTTTTATTTTCTAAAAGAAGACTCATTATTTTTTGCCAGATAGGTGCTGCGCCACTAAGTCCGGAAGCAAGATTTTTATCCAAGGGTGAGTTATCGTTATTTCCAACCCAAACTCCTACCGTATAGGTCGTGGTAAATCCCATTGTATAATTGTCTCTTTTCAAATCGGTTGTGCCGGTCTTGACAGCAATAGTCTTTCCCTTTACGGTAAGATTATTATTTGTACCAAAAGCCGGTAATCGGGCTTTATTATCAGATAGAATATGCCAAATGAGATAAGAAATTTCCGGGGATACTACTTGAGTCTCCAATTGTTCATCATTTAATAATTCGTAACCGTTATTATCTTTTACGGATAATAATAGATTATGTTTTTTGTATTTTCCGTAACGGGCAAAAGTTGCATACATATTTGTATGGTCTAATAATCTGACTTCTTTTCCACCTAAAGTTATTGATAAACCATAAGATCCGTCTCCTACCACCCAATTGGAAAGACCCATATTTTTACCTAAATCTACAATATTATCAGCTCCGACTTTAGAGGCTAGTCTAACGGCAGGAATATTGTAAGAATTTGCTAATGCTGATCTCAAGGTAACATGTCCGTGATATTTTCCATCATAGTTAACAGGTGTATAAGGTTTTTGCCCCGGTATATTAAAAGTAACAGCCTTATCCTTAATGAGGGATGCCGGAGTATATCCATTTTTTAAGGCAAGCGCATAAGTAAGAGGTTTTATAGATGAACCCGGTTGTCTATAGGCACCGGCAACGTCAAATGCTCCCCAATTTTCTTTAAAATAATCTATTGAGCCGACATAGGCAAGTACATCTGCTCTTTGTGAATCCAGCACAACTGCCGCACCATTTGAAATCAATAACTTTTTACTGGCGGCCACCTGCTCTGTAACAATATTTTGAACTTTATCCTGTAAATCCAAATCCAGTGTCGTGGTAATTGTTAAGCCGCCATATTCCACAAACCTTCTACCGTATCTATTCTCTAAATCCTCTCTTACAAGTGCAACAAAATGAGGAGCCCTAATATATTCCACTTGAGTTACATAATTTAGTTTCTGGTCAAAAGCTTGTATGGCTTCTTTATTTGTAATGTACCCCAAACGGTACATCCTGTCTAAAACATATTTTTGTCTTGACTTTACGGCATCGTTATTCCCGCTTAGCGGTGAGTAAGTTGAGGGGGCAGAGGGAAGTGCTGCCAAAAGAGAACTTTCGGCTAAATCCAATTCCCATACATTTTTTCCAAAATATTTTTGTGCTGCTGATTGAACTCCCCAAGCATTACCTCCATATGAAATATTATTAAAATATAATTCCAGAATCTGATCCTTCGAGTATCTGGTCTCAACTAGGACAGCCAGAACGATCTCTTTGAGTTTTCTCTCCAAAGTCCTTTCCGGGGTTAACAATACATTTTTAACCAATTGCTGTGTGATTGTCGATCCTCCCTGAATATTTTTTGCCATCAAAGTGGATCTTGCCGCTCTTATCATACTGGGTAAATGAAAACCGGGATGCCTATAGAACTGATCGTCCTCTACGGATATTGTAGCGTTTTTTAAATATTTAGGTATTTTATCCAACTTTACAGGATCAGATTTCTTATCCAAGAATATTTCGTAAAGTAACCTTCCTTTTCTATCATAAATTTTTGTTGGGGTCGGGGTTGCCTGTTCGGACAATAAATCCGGACTAGGTAAACTTCTAAACCATATAAATAGATTTGAAGGGATAACAAAAAAGATCAGGCTAAAAATAATTCCAACCAAAAACATTAAACATCCTACTAATGTATTTTGAGATGTTTTAGCCTTTGATGCCTGGGTATACTGCGGAATAAAAGTTGATTTAGTAATCTTTTTATTGTCATTAAACATTTTAATTTTAGTTATAACAAAACTTTTTATCTTTACGGTTAATAAAATCAAAGTCTTACCAACTTCTGCTAAAAAACCAAAGAAAAAATGCATTATTAATATTATTTTATTAAATATTGAAAAAAACATATTTACAGAGGACAGGAACTTGAACAGATTGTACAAACCATGAGGATTCTAGTCAATATCGGCTTTCCGTCTAATTAACCTAATCCTGTCTCTAAACTCCGCAGCTTTCTCAAAATTTAACATTTCTGCTTCAAACTTCATCAATTTCTCTAATTTTTTAAGTTCCTTTTTTATCTCCATAGGAGGTAGGTCAAAATAATCAACCTCGTTTGTACGATCTTTTGTTTTTTCTTTTTTATTTAATTCTTCCTCAAGACTCTCATCAATTAATTTTTCCCTTATTGGTTTCTCTATCTGCGTCGGTGTAATATGGTATTTTTTGTTATATGCCAGCTGAATATCTCTTCTTCTATTCACTTCTTTTATCGCTGCCTCCATACTCTTGGTCACACTGTCCGCATACATAGCTACTTCTCCAAGAATATGCCTGGCTGCTCTTCCCATTGTCTGAATTAAAGAAGTTTCTGATCTTAGAAAACCTTCTTTATCAGCATCCAAAATAGCAACTAATGATACCTCCGGTAGATCTAATCCTTCTCTTAATAAATTTATTCCGACCAGAACATCGTAGTTTCCTTTACGGAGTTCGTCCAAAATATTTGTTCTTTCCAATGTCTCAATATCAGAGTGCAGATAAGTTACTTTTATTCCTTCATTTAAAAGGTAGGTGGATAGCTCTTCCGCCATTCTTTTTGTTAAAGTAGTGACTAAAACTCGTTGTTTATGCTCTACTCTTTCTCTGATCCTCCCGATCAAATCCTTTATCTGGTTTTGGGTAGGAAGAATATTAACAGTCGGGTCTACAATACCTGTGGGTCTTATTAGCTGTTGAGCTATCTTACCTTCCGACATACTAATTTCCCAATCTGCCGGTGTAGCGCTTACAAAAATAACCTGATTTGTTCTTCTTAAGAATTCCTCAAAATTTAAAGGTCTGTTATCATACGCCGATGGTAATCTAAATCCGTACTCTATTAATGTTTGTTTTCGGCTCCTATCACCGTTATACATACCCCTAACCTGAGGAATTGTTATATGAGATTCATCAACTACCAATAAATAATCTTTTGGAAAAAAATCCATTAAACTATACGGGGGATCACCCGGATTTCTACCGTCAAAGTACCTTGAGTAATTCTCAATACCTTTACAGTAGCCGATTTCATTTAACATTTCCAAATCATACCTGGTCCGTTGTTCCAATCTGTATGCTTCCAGCTCTTTTCCTGTTGATCTAAGCTCATGAAGACGTATTTTAAGGTCTTGTTCTATCAGTGAGAATGCTGCTTTACGTTTCTCTTCTTCTGTTACATAATGCTTGGCGGGGTAGATTTGTACATAACCGTTCTCTATTTCCCGTTCATTATAATTTATATAATCTCCGGTGATGGGATCAAAGTAGTTTACTTCCATCAAGGTATTATCAAGTATCTCTAATCTTAAAGCTATATCCAGATATGCAGGAAATACATCTACAATATCCCCTCTGACTCTATAACTCCCACGTATAAAGTCATACTCATTTCTTTCGTAATAAATTTGACTTAATCTTTTTAATAAATCCAATGTTCTTAATTTCATCCCTTTTTTCAGTTCGATAGCCATTTTTGAATACTCTGCAGGAGAACCAAGGTTATAAATACACGAGACAGACGAAACAACAATAACATCCTTTCTTGTCATTAGAGATGTGGTGGCAGATAATCTTAACCTATCTATTTTTTCGTTTATATCAGCATCTTTTTCAATATAGGTATCGGTTGCCGGTAAATAGCTTTCCGGTTGATAATAATCGTAATAACTTACAAAATACTCTACGGCATTTTTTGGAAAAAATTCCTTAAATTCCTGATATAGCTGTGCAGCTAAGGTTTTGTTATGGGATAACACTAGAGTTGGCCTTTGAATATTTTGTATTACGTTTGCAATTGTAAATGTCTTACCACTCCCGGTAACACCCAATAATACTTGGTGTTTACCTCCTTTTTTAAGTGTATCGGTCAATTCGATGATTGCTTTTGGTTGATCCCCTGTCGGTTTATAGTCTGATCTTAGTTCGAACATAAAAAGATTGTATCATATCTTTGGGTTTTATTTGGAAAAAGTCATTGACATCTTTGTATTATTTTCGGTAATATAAATCTATGAGTCCTATAACACTTTATAAGAAACAAAAACAAATTCTGGATTATATCTCACAGTATATACAAATGAACGGCACCTCACCAACCCTGCAAGAAATTGCAAACGCTATGGGATTATCATCTCTAGCAACTGTACATGAACATCTACAAGCACTCGTAAAAAAAGGTGTTATTAAAAGATTTGAGGGTGCTGTAAGAGGTATTGAGGTCTTACATGAAGCTGTTAATACCAGTTTAAGCGCTATCGAACTTCCAATTATCGGATACATAGCGGCAGGACAACCTATTGACGCAATAGAAAGTCCTATCGACACCATAATGGTCTCAACTGATTTAGTTTCAAAAACAAAACGATGCTATGTTTTACAGGTAAGGGGGGACTCTATGATTGAGGAAGGCATATTTGATGGTGATAATGTGGTGATACAAAGTCAAAATACGGCAAATGACGGGGATATTATTGTAGCGCTACTTGATAATAACTTTGCCACCCTCAAAAAAATATTCAGGGAAAAGGATGGTAGAATAAGGCTTCAACCTGCCAATAAGCAAATGGATCCTATTTATGTAAATCCTTTGGAACTCAAGATTCAAGGTAAGGTTACGGGAATAATAAGAAGATATAATTAGAGTTGATATTTAAAAAATCTTGATATCTTTTCCTTTATTTTTTCCCAGATAGTCTTTTTGTTTTCTTTATACAGATGATAGAGCGGTGGTGTAATAGACAAGATAATTATTAACGTAATAATCGGTAATAAATATTTGTCTACATCAGGAATTAAACTTCCAAGAAAATAACCTCCCCAAACCATACCCCAAGTCCAAAGAGTCCCGACAAGAAAATTATAAAAAGTAAACTTCCTATGATCCATCTTGCCGATTCCTGCAACAATAGGAGCAAATGTTCTCACCACCGGCATAAACCTAGCTAAAGTAATAGCTTTTCCTCCATATTTCTCATAAAACTCCTGTGCTTTCATTAAGTTATCAGGATTA
>MEUV01000027.1:25447-26173 GCA_001772575.1 candidate division WWE3 bacterium RBG_19FT_COMBO_34_6
AAAACGAGAATCCATACATTAAATAAAGTAAACTTTGGGGAGGATAATAGTCCCGCCGTAAAAAGTAAACTATCTCCCGGAAGAAAAAAGCCGATTAACAATCCCGACTCTGCAAATACAACAAAAAAAACACCGGTTACACCGATGAGTTCAACAAAAGTCTTAATATCGTTACTTAAAAATGCTTTGATGATTTGTTTCATAAAAAAAATGATAACATACTATTTCCCATGTGCTAATATTTATATATGGATTTGTCGGATTTTTATAAAAGATACCCTCAGAAAAAAGTAGATAAAGCCATGGAAATTTTAACATATAAAAAGGTCGATACCTTACCTAAAGAGGAATCAATTTCAAAACCTATCATTTATATTTTTAGACATGGCCAGTCAATCGATAACTCTAATTTTGTTTTTAGCGGTTGGAGAGATTGCGATATTACCCAAAAAGGTGTCGAGCAAGCAGAAATACTTGCCCCTAAATTAAAAGATAAAAGAATAGATATGCTTATATCATCTGATCAAATTAGAGCTATAAATACTATGAAGATTGCCATGTCCCAAAATGAGTCGGCAAAAAATTTAAAACTTAGATTGGATCCTAGAATAAAAGAAAGAAGCTACGGTCTCCTGCAAGGTTATAGTAAAATTGAATTATTTTTATGGAATGAACCTTTATTCCACGCTTTTCATAGAGATTATGATGTTATTCCTCCAGAAGGAG
>MEUV01000027.1:26205-26511 GCA_001772575.1 candidate division WWE3 bacterium RBG_19FT_COMBO_34_6
AACTTTTGTAATGAAATTGTTACCCTTATGAAAACCCTTAATATTAATATAGCTATTTCCTGCCACGGAAACTCGATCAGGGGATTTAGACAATATTTTGAGCACCTATCTGATACACAAACAGCAGCTATTGAGACCCCTCTTGGTCAAGATTATGCCTCTTATATTATTGAATAGTTGATTTTTACTTTAACTTATAGTATATTAAGCTTATCCTATCGCTGTGGAGGTAAGTATGTGAATAACCAAAATTATTGCCCATATAGCGGTAAAATAAAATTCCCATCAGAAAGGATTGCGAGGATA
>MEUV01000027.1:26542-26847 GCA_001772575.1 candidate division WWE3 bacterium RBG_19FT_COMBO_34_6
GCCCGGATTGCGGTTCTTACCATTTAGGGACAGAGATGGTCGCAACAAAAAGGAGATTAAATGACAATGGGTTAGAATTTTTACTGATAGATTTGGAAGAGTTTATTTTTCAAATAAGTAAAAGAAATAGGATATTAAGAAAAAGGAGAGATTAAAGGTCTAGTTTACTTATAATATATTTAATAAGCCTAGGCCTTTATTTTTTGTTTATAATTGAATAAATGTCCAATAATCTATTATATTTTGCCACTCTTTCCCCTCTAACCGGAGAGCCTGATTTTATAAACTCTGCTTCAACTGCCAAA
>MEUV01000027.1:26895-28820 GCA_001772575.1 candidate division WWE3 bacterium RBG_19FT_COMBO_34_6
GATCCGCAATAAAAGTATCTTCGGCTGTATCCCCGCTTCTATGAGAGATAACAAGATGTAGATTATTTTCTTTGGCAAGTTTAATAAAATCTAATGTTTCCGTAAGACTCCCCACTTGATTTGGTTTGACTATAACAGCATTTAATAACTTTTTATCCAAAGCTTTTTGTAAGTATTTAGTATTTGTTACTACCAAATCATCCCCAACTACCATAAGCCGTGATGCAAATTTATTATAAAATATTTCCCAGCCATCAAAATCTTTTTCGTAAAACGGATCTTCTATATAAATAAGCGGGTATTGAGAAATTAGATTCTCGTAATAATGTGTAAACTCTGCTTTATCCATAAGCAGATCTTCCTCGGATATTTTATACTCATTGTGCTCAACAAAGGACTCGGCGGCAACATCCATGCCCATGAAAACATCTTCTCCAAGCTTGTACATCGAGCTTGCTGCTTCTTTTATGTGAGCAAGAGCTTTACTTGCAGTAAAGTTTGTAGGAGCAAATCCACCCTCATCTCCGACCCCCAAACTGTAACCTTCCTTTTTAAGGATATCCTTAAGCTTTATATACACATTTACGCCTATTTCCATTTGTTTTACAAATGGTAGCCCCAAAGACGGTATAACCATAAATTCTTGGAATGATAGATTATTGTAAGCGTGCTTCCCGCCATTTACTACATTAAAAACAGGTGTAGGAAATTTTAGGTCTACCGATTTGGTGATATTACTGCCATAAAGATGAGCAAGGTGTTCAAAAAGTTCAATGTTCTGAGTCTTTGCAGCAACCTGAGCAATACCTAAAGATACGGAGAGTATGCTATTGGCGCCTAAATTTGATTTATTTGGAGTACCGTCCATTTCAAGTAGGATATTGTCGATTCTTTTTTGATCTGTAGGATCTTCATCTTTTAATGCGTCGTTAATGGCGGTAGAAATAATATCAATTGACTTCTGGACAGGAATATACACAGCCTCGTTTTCACCTCTGGATGCACCTTGAGGGACCGGTTGCTCAATAAATACATCATTATCTAAAGTTATCCTGGTATCAACTGTCCACTCACCGCGTGAATCGACAATTTTATGTGCCTTTATTTCTTTAATTTTTGCCATAATTTATCTTTTTGACTGTGCTTCTCTTAAAATCTTTTTCTCTGCATCATAAACAAGAAGTCTTGTTTTCTCCACAACATCCGGAGCCAATGACACTGATGTAATTCCCCAACTCACAAGCTTTTTTACTAGTTCGGGATATACAGACGGCGCCTGGCCACAGATCGAGGAGGTAATGCCACGTTTTTTTGATGTTTTTACTATTTTTTCCAAACTTTGTAACACCGCTTCATCCATCTCACTGTACTTACCCGCAATTTTTTCATTATCCCTATCCACACCAAGTGTCAGCATTGTCAGATCATTTGTTCCCACAGACACCCCGTCTATACCAATGTCAATAAAATCATCTAATAAGATAACATTTGATGGTATCTCCACCATCATCCATACCTTAAACGATCCTCCGCGTCTTAATCCATAAGATCCCATCAATTTTTTTACATCAATAAGCTCCTGAACTGTTCTTACAAATGGGAACATGACATGAAGATTTTTGTATCCTTTTTTGTTTCTGACAATTTTTAAAGCTTCTATTTCTAGTTTAAAGACATCCGCATCATCAAGATATCTTCCTGTACCACGGTACCCGATCATTGGATTTGCTTCATCAAGTTCAAATTCAGCGCCTCCTTTTAGACCTTTGTACTCATTTGATCTAAAATCCGTAAACCTGTAAACGACAGGTCTTGGATCAAATGCTGCGGCGAATAACTCCATACCCTCAACCAGTTTTTCTATAAATTCTTTTTGCTTCTTCTCTTTCATAAATGCCCTGGGGTGTTTACCTATGTTTGCAATT
>MEUV01000027.1:28838-29132 GCA_001772575.1 candidate division WWE3 bacterium RBG_19FT_COMBO_34_6
AGCCATTTCCGAAGCAAGCTGCGGTTCAGCAAGATTCATATAAATTTTTGTGGCTGTTTTTAAATTTGTAGTATCAATTGTTTCTGTTTCTACTGTTTTTGTTATATCACCCTCATAAACTTTTCCTTCTGATCCATCAACGCTAATAAGCTCATTATTCGAAAGTATCTTAGTGGCGTGTAAGGATCCCACAACAGCCGGTACACCTAATTCTCTGGAAACTATAGCTGCATGGCTTGTACGGCCTCCCTCATCGGTAACAATCGCTGAAGCTCTCTTCATAGCAGGAACATA
>MEUV01000027.1:29167-30666 GCA_001772575.1 candidate division WWE3 bacterium RBG_19FT_COMBO_34_6
CCTTTAATGATCTGTACTTTTCCGCTGGCAACCCCGGGGGATGCAGCAAGACCTTCCAAAAGAAGTTTACCCTTTTTGTTTGAATCGATTTTTATCTCTTCTTTCTTTTCGTCCTTATGCAATGTCGTTACCGGGCGTGATTGAACAATATACAACTTACCGTTTTCCATGCCCCATTCAATATCCTGAGGATGTTTGTAATGCTCTTCTATCTTCATTCCAATCCCGGCTAGATCTACTATATGCTTATTGGATAGTTTTTGAACTTTTTGATATTTTTTAGCTATCGGTACTTTTTGCTCAATTGTAAATTGCCAAGTCTGGGTAGATAGAAATTTTGATGTAATTTTTCCCGTTTTTTTGTTAACAATATATTGATCGGGTGTCACTTCTCCGGAAACAATAGGCTGCCCAAGTCCAAAACCTGCTTCAACAGAAACCTCGTCCATGTTATTAGTAAGAGGATTAACGGTGAACATTATACCCGAAACATCAGATTGGACCATTAACTGTACGGGTACGGCAATACCCACCTTAAAATGATCAAAACCTTTTGTTTGTCTATAAAATATAGCTCTGGATTCAAAAAGTGATGCCCAACATTTTTGTACATTTTTTACTACATCTTTCCATCCTGTAATATTCAAATATGTTTCCTGCTGACCGGCAAATGATGCATCAGGAAGATCTTCTGCTGTAGCTGAGGATCTGACCGCAACTAACTTATCATGTTCTCCGGATAATTTTTGATAATAATCTTTAATTCTTTCTGCCAACTCATCCGGCATTTCGGCAGCTAAAATTGCTGTCTTTATATTTTTGGATGCTTCTCGAAGTTCATCTGAGTGGTCTACATTAAGTCCTGAAAGTTCGGTTAAAATCTTTTGTTTGAGGGATGTGAGTTTTAAAAAGTCGTAATATGCTTTTGCTGTAACTATAAATCCATTGGGTACCGGTATTTTGGCATTTACCATTTCGCCGAGATTGGCTCCCTTTCCTCCGACCAATGGAATGTCGGTCTTTCTAACTTCATTAAACCATAATATTTGGGCAGTAGTTTTATTCATAATATATTAATTCTACAATTTTTTACTATTTAATCTAGATTAAAAATCTATCTTTAATTTTACTATATCGATGCTTGCCAATGCATTTTTAATAATACCGATTAATTTATCAAGTTCATCCGAGTCAGCACCTTCGGCTCTGAGGCTCAAATAACTAGACGTGTTTGACGCCCTAATTAAAAACCATCCCGTATCCGTTACCTGAACTCTTATCCCATCAAGATCAATAATTTTTTTATAATCCACAAAATTCATTACATAGATTTTAAGAATATTAATAACCTTAAATTTCAATTCATCAGGGCATTCTATCTTTATTTCATTGGTAGATACCCGGTTTGGATATTTTGATAAAAGTACCGATAATGGTTTATTGCTCTCATCCATAATCTTTAAAATCCTGCAAGAAGCATATATGCCATCGTCATATCC
>MEUV01000028.1:0-1349 GCA_001772575.1 candidate division WWE3 bacterium RBG_19FT_COMBO_34_6
ACTTTTGAATCAAGAAACAATATTCCTATATGTAGTAGTAAAAAGGCAAAAGCAAAAAAAGTAGCTGTTAGCCTATGTCGGTCAAGTAGCCCTGATGCTGACAAAAATTTATATTTAAAAAAAGATTTTGAAGACATCAGTAAACCTAAACAAATAACGATTGTAAACAGAATAAAAGAGGTGATACCGCTTATTCTTGATATATACCAATTAATAGGATCATCAAAGCTCAATATTTTTTTATTGTAATATTCGATCAAAACAGGTTGGTTAGAGAATAGATCGTTAGGATCAGTGCCATCCAAAATTTCTTGATAATCCAGAACCATGTCGTTATCAGTATCGGCACCTAACGGATTTGTATGATATGTATCAACCTCCGCCTTATCGGAAATTCCATCAAGATCAGAATCCTTCTGATCCAACGCATATACTTTTGTATGTGCTAAAAGTGTGAATAGTATAGATATAGAAATTAATTTAATTAGCTTCATAATATAGGTATTTTCTCATTTCCGAAGAAACATGTATATCCTGATTTTTGGCAACTAGAAGAGATGCCAGGTTATTATTAGATGAATATTCTACCCCCTGATCTTTTCCCATAATAAGCAATGTTTTTGCAAATATATCAGCTTCCGTTGCGTTTTCGGATATTACGGTCACGCTAATAAGATCATTATCCAAAGATCTTTTTGTTAGCGGATTGATTATATGATTTTTTATTTCACCGTCCTTAATCCAAACTCTTTTGTTAACTCCGGATGTAGCAATTGCTTTATTATTTAATTTTGCAATATTAATACTTTTTTCATTAAAGGGATTTTCAATATCTATATACCAATATTTATCATCTTCCTTTAAATTTGATCCGCTGCAATATATATCTCCGCCTATATCGATACAAAAATTATAATATTTATTTTTTAAAAATTTAATAATTTTATCAATTAAATACCCTTTACCTATACCACCGAAATCTATCATTATGTTATCTTTTTTATTAATAATCAATTCACTGGAATAAAAATTATCTTTTTTACTTAATACATAACCCTCATCTAATAAATTACTTAATATCGAGATATCAAAAATACCGTTTGTTATTTTTTTGTAATATAAAGATTTTTCCAGGATATCAAAAAACTCATCCGATACCTTTACTGATCCTTTTGAATTATTGAATTTGGATATTAATGATGATTTTGAAAATCTGCTATAATCAACCTCAAATTTTTTAATAATCTTGAAAGTACTTTGGATATCCGAATCTATTATTTTCTCATTATATACTTCAGAATAAATACAGATAAAAATATCCGTTGTCATGGCCATCTGGGGAAAAACTT
>MEUV01000028.1:1411-9141 GCA_001772575.1 candidate division WWE3 bacterium RBG_19FT_COMBO_34_6
TCATCTTTGTGCTTATCTTTAACGTTTGGAACTGTATCACCATCATCATCCGTATAATATTCCCACTGCGGTACTGCGGGATCGGGATCCAGGGCATCTACCAGCTTATCACCGTCTGTGTCTATGTTATAACCCTGTTCAATCAAATTAACTGTTTTAGTAATAGGCGTGCCGATTATATTTTCAGGTGTGTCTACCTCCTCGGTGATAGTTTCTATGGTTATTTCTTCATACCCATCTTCATCCTCCTCGTCCTCTTTCCCTTCTTCTTTCTTTTCCTCTTCCTCATCCTCCTTCTCATCATCTTCTGCAAAAATTTGTTGAGAAGGAAATGAAATATTGTTCATATTCTTGAATACAAATAAGTTTAGTAAAAATATCGAAAATAGTATAAGCAGTAAATATAGTAATCTTTTGATCATATTATGAACTTTTAGTTTTTGTAACGGTTTTTGGTTTTGAAATTGTTACTTTATTAGCGCCGATTTGAGAGCTTCCTGTGACGATTGTTTGTTGGCTTGCAGTAGTGTGATTGTTGATTATTTCATTTTGTTGAGATAACAAATTTTCATATACTGCTTTTGCGTCGCTCAGTGCGTTTAAGTTTTCCTTTTTAACATTTTCTATTTGAGTTTTTAGATCATTTTGATATTTTTCCCAGTTTTGAAATGTCTGTTCGTAATATTTTTTTTCATCATTTAATCTTAATAGTTTCTTATCATATTCAGCACTAACAACAAATGCAGATATAAATATAAATATTAAAATAGAAAAAAATAAAGTAATGAGGATTTTTTTAAAATTTTTCATAAAATATGCTATATGAACTACAAAATATAGCATATATTTCAAGACTTATCAAATAAAAATCCCGGAAATAAGTTAATTTATTTTCCGGGATTAATAGATACGTCACTCAACTCCTTTGCCTTGTCTATAATTGCCCCCAAATACACCATTATAAATATAGAAAATATTGAGCATAATCCTGGTAAGTATAATTTGTTTGCATACCCAACCCAAAATAAGATTACAAATACTATCAGCGGGATGAGCGGAGAGTACTTAAGCTTTGGTAGCCACTCTTTTTTCAGATATATAGCAAGTTCAGTTATTATTCTCGGATGATAAGGAATAGAAAAAAGAAACATTACAAAAGCTAGACCGGATATTATACCTGAATTAAATTTGTTTACACGGTATAAAGGTATCGAGGCAATCCCAAGAACTAAGATAGAGACAGTGTACATTATTAATTCGCGTTTTCTACTCATGCCTTACTCCTTTGTTGATATATTATTTTTACTGACATTATACCAGGTAGTGATTATAAAAATATTTTTAGATATTTTATGTTAATATATATCTTTATTTATGAAATTATCTTACATATTAATATTGATTTTAATTTCGATACTTTTTTTATTAATAGTTATTTATTTTCAATTCAAAAAAAGGACAGAAATCAATATAAAAAAACAAATGCCCGATTCTGTTACTATTACTAACTTAGAAACAAGATACATATCCCCTATAAGTATTGATTATTTAAGATCACTAAAAATAGATTCCGACAAACTAAAAATAGAAGAAGAACTTACAAAAGGATCAAATTATAACAGATACATAGCAAGCTACATTAGTGAAGGAAATAAGATATATGGTCTATTAACAATACCTGATCAAAAACAACCTGAAGGCGGGTTTCCGGCAATCGTATTTAATCATGGATATATTTCACCAAAACAATACAAAACCACTGAAAACTATATTGCATATGTAGACTCTCTGGCAAAAAACGGATTTGTGGTTTTTAAAATTGATTACCGTGGAAACGGCGATTCCGAAGGAGACTCTTCCGGAACATACTTTTCATCAGCTTACACCATTGATGCTATCAGTGCTTTAAAAAGTCTTCAAAAATATGAACATGTAAATCCGGAAAAAATTGGAATGTGGGGGCATAGTATGGCTGGTAATCTGGTTCTACGTGCAATGCTGGTTTCCGGTGATATAAAAGCAGGGGTTATTTGGTCAGGTGCAGTATATAGTTATGAGGATTTTGTGAAATATAAAATAAATGACAGTAGCTATATTCACAAACCTTTTGAAAGCAAGACAGGTCAAGAGCAGCAGGATAGAGAAGTCTCCCCGGAAATTCAAAAAATAAGAGCTGACCCTGAATTGATAAACTTCGATGATGAGTTTTGGAGTTCAGTCTCATTAACTAAAAATATCCGATACTTGACTGCACCTTTGCAAATAGATCACGCAGTTGATGATCCTGTTGTTACTATAAATTATTCCAGGGATTTAGCTGATGTTCTAAAAGAAAATAATAAGAAATATGAGTTTAATGAATATCCCGGAGGAGGTCATAACATTATATCTCCATATTTTGAACAGGCTGTTGAAGATACGGTAAAGTTTTTTAAAGAGAACCTTTAATATTATCTAAACCTAACCTCAAACCTTAATTGACCGCCTAGTTCAGGAATTCCCGAAGGGTTGTCTTTTGACAGTACCAGCACACCTGTTGGATCATAAGGATCAGGAAATTCAATTGTTGTTTCAAATTCTACATAGTCTTCGGTCATCCACTCCCCTTTTGCCGTTGCATAGGTGTCGATAGCCTCGTCTCCGCCTAATCCATAATATAAGGTAACAGGAAAACTACCTTCAAAAAACCATGTACCTCTGGCTTTCCCTTTAACAATTAACGGGCTTGTTACCAGATCATTCGGTTTTGGGTAATCAACAATTATATCTTCTTCCGGAGCCTTGTTAGTGCTTATTTCCGGTTCCTTTTTTGGTGGCGATTGATTTTTATAAGAAGATTTGTTTATCAGATAAAATGTAGCCAGTAATAAAACTAATAATAGTAGTATTAATAATATTTTTTTATATTTCACAATATAATTATATATCATTAAAAATATATAGACTAACACAGTAAAATTTTAATGTACAATAAATATATGGAAAAGTACTATGGATTAAAAAATTCTGAAGTTAAAGAAAGACTTACCAGAGACGGATACAATGAGATCCCATCAGAAAAATCAAAAAGTATATTTTCATTGATATTGTCTCTTTTTAAAGAACCCATGATTCTTTTGCTTTCGGCTGCGGGATTATTGTATTTACTTCTCGGAGAACCAAAAGATGCCGTCGTACTTTTGTTCTCAATTATTGTTGTTATAGCTATAACGCTTTTTCAACAACATAAAACAGAAGGAGCTCTTCAGGCACTAAGAGACTTATCCAGTCCGAGAGCATTGGTAGTCAGGGAAGGACAGCAGATAAGAATTCCCGGTAGGGAAGTTGTAATTGACGACATTATTAATTTATTTGAAGGTGACAGGATACCTGCTGACGCTGTAGTACTTTTTTCACAGAATTTACAAATTGACGAATCCCTTTTGACCGGGGAATCTTTACCGGTAAATAAAATAGAATGGGATGGAGTTTCAAAACAACCACAACCGGGTGGTGATAATGCGGCCTTTGTTTATTCCGGTACTTTAATAACGCAGGGTTCCGGAACAGCCAGAGTTACTTCAATAGGAATAAAAACTGAAATGGGTAAAATTGGAAAAACACTCTCCACGATCTCCGAAAAAGATCCGCCATTGAAAAAGGAATTAGCTAAAATAGTCAGTTTATTTTTGGTTGTGGGATCAATACTTTGTTTATCACTTATTTTCATTCAAATTTTTAAAGGTGAGGTTTGGATTAATGCATTTCTTTCCGGTCTTACATTATCCATGGCGATGCTGCCTGAGGAATTTCCTGTTGTGTTATTAATATTTTTCACTCTAGGGGCATGGAGACTTTCCAAAAAGAATGTATTAACACGTAATAATCAAGCAATAGAAACTTTAGGAGCAGCTACGGTCTTATGTGTTGATAAAACAGGGACCTTAACACTTAATCTTATGAGATTCTCTAGTATAGTAACTGAAAATGAAGATATTGATTTATCAAATCCTGATAAAGAAATTAAAGATATTGGCAAAGAAATTTTTGAATACACAAAACTTGCAAGCAAAAGACATGCATATGATCCTTTGGAAAAAGAAATTAATGAAAAATTTGACCAATATATTTCAAAGGGATTTGATATTTACAAAGATTGGCACTTAAAAAAGCAATACAATCTATCAAAAGAAATTTTTGCTATATCACGTGTATGGCAATCACCCACAAATGAGAAATATATAATAGCTTCTAAAGGTGCTCCCGAAGCAATTATGAAGTTATGCAAAATGGATGAGCTAACACAAAATAGAATAATGAAAAAAGTAGAGGAGATGTCAAATAACGGGCAACGTGTTTTGGCAGTAGCAAAAGCAGAATTTGAAGGCTCTGACTTTCCTTTATCACAAAGTGATTTTGACCATAAATATTTAGGTTTAATAGGTTTTGTAGATCCCATTCGTCCTGATGTATCAAACTCGGTTAAGGAGTGTTATAAAGCGGGTATAAGAGTTATTATGATTACCGGAGATTACCCAGGGACTGCACAGTTTATAGCAGCTCAGGCCGGAATAAAAAATACACTACATTTTATAACAGGTACAGAATTAGAGAAATTAAGCAAAGAAGAACTACAAGAAAAAATTAATAATATAAATATTTTTGCCAGGGTTGTACCGGAACAAAAGTTAGCTATCATAGAGGCTTTAAAATCCAATAACGAAATTGTGGCTATGACCGGGGATGGTGTAAATGATGCCCCGGCTTTAAAGACTGCGCATATTGGAATTGCAATGGGTGAAAGAGGAACAGATGTGGCACGGGAATCTTCCGACTTGGTACTGCTTGGCGATGATTTCACTTCTATTGTCTCTGCAGTAAAATTAGGAAGACGAATATACGATAATCTACAAAAGGCAGTATCGTATATTTTTTCAATTCATATTCCAATTGCAGGAATTGCTCTTTTACCCACATTATTTGATTTACCCACGCTACTTTATCCCGTGCATATTGCTTTTTTGGAACTTGTTATAGACCCGGCTTGTTCCACTGTATATGAGTCTGAACACAGCGAGGCGGAAATCATGAAAAGATCTCCAAGGAATATAAAAAAACGCTTATTTGAAGGATCCCAAGTACTGATAGCCTCTCTACAAGGTTTTACACTTTTAGCAACGGCAATTAGTGTCTTTCTTTTATCAATATTTATTGGAGATGACAGTAATACTGCTAGAACATTAGCATTTCTTACTATGGTATTGACAAATTTGGCATTAATATTAGTAAATTTATCAAGAAAATCAGCTTTATTAAAGTTTGAAACACATAAAAATAAAGCTTTTTATTTTATCTCTTTAAGTGCGGTATTATTTTTAGCGATGGTTCTAAGTACACCATTTTTAAGAGATATATTTCATTTTTCACAAATCGGTTTTATAGATTTTACAATTGTTCTAATTACAACCTTGATCTGTTATTTCTTATTAGAACTTCTTAAAATATTTAGAATATAAAATACTCCCGCTTTTTATTTATTATGTACTGTTTATAATATGTGAGTGATTGACTACTATTTTAAAAATAAAAAATTTAAAAAACCGGATAAATTATCAAAAAACAAAATAGGTACTTGGATACGAATAACTGATGCAAATTCAAAAGATCTTTCGGAACTTAGCCGTGTTCTTGGTATAGATCAGGAGGATATGGAAGATTGTCTTGATGAGTTTGAAATCCCCCGTATTGAAAAATTAGATAACGGAATTTTATTGATTTTAAAAATTCCAAAAATAAGTTCCAGTGCCAATTACACGGAAACCTTTTCAATAATTGTAACTGATAAAAATGTTGTTACCGTATCACTGTCAAAAGATAAATTTTTGGATTACAGTAGACATTTAAAAAATGACCTGAACACAGACCAAAAATATATGATAGTTTTCACCCTTCTTATGAGAATAACAGAGGAGTTTACTTATGAGATAAAAAAGATAAGACATCAAGTATTATCAAATTTGGCACAACCAAATTACTCAAATCTATCAGAATCACGTATTATTAACCTGACTTATAATGATGAGATTTTAAGCCAATTTTTAGCTGTTTTAATTCCCATGAAGCTGGTACTAACATCTCTTAGAAGCGGTTCTTTCTTCAGAGTATTTGAGAAAGATTCAGACCTATTGGAAGATATAATTCTTAATATTAATCAATCAGCAGAGATTGCCAGTACAAATATGAAAAGTATAAGAAGTCTCAGAGACTCTTATCAGATTTTGTTTACGAACAAATTAAATAAGGAGATAAGACTTTTAACATATTTGACGATTTTACTGACAATCCCTATGCTAATAGCAAGCTATTTTGGTATGAATGTGCCGCTTCCCTTTCAATCAAATTCTAAAGCTCATCTAATTATTATTATTCTCAGTGTTAGTTTTGTATCACTCGTACTTTACCTTCTCCGCTATTTTATGAAAAGAAAATAAAAAAAGGCAGCATTCAAATTTATTGATCGTGCAGCCCTATGTGTTACCGGTAATCATTTAGAATATTTTCGAGTAATTCTTTTAAGCTGTCTATCTTTTCAAAAGGTAGTTGACCTAAATGTTTTATTTCTGGTACACCCTTCTCCTTTATTTCAATTACGAAAGTATTACCCATAAGAAAAGATGGATATACAGTAGCTTCCCATTTCCCAAATTCCAATCTCCACATACCATATTTTGAATAAATTTTCTTATCTATTATTGTAAGTTGTTTTAACGACTTACCTATCTCATTTGATAGCTCGGCTTTATTCAAAATTTCCTCCTTTTATAAATCTAAAAAATACTTAAAATTTTCCGCGCATATCTTCCGGTAAGAGATCTGCGATTTCCGGCATCATCTGTTCGTTTACAATTTTTTGCCATCTTTTTTTTATATATCCGGATTTCCAAGACTGCTTGCTTTAAGTTTCTCAGCAACATTTAGATAAAAAGGAATACCTATTTTTACATTGATATCCACTATTTTCCTTTTATAAAAAGGCGTCGTAGCGCTTCTCAAAACAATATCTAATAACTATAGGGTATACAGATAATTAAAAATGCAATAGTTTTTTTTATATTACGTTAATAAAATCAAATATCTTAAACATTTGGTTTTTAAAAAACCTAGAAAGGAGAAAAGACCATGTCTGACCCAAGATTTAGACCAGGTAAGTTACCCCCAGGCGCAATTCCCGTAGGTAACGGTTGGATGTTTCCTGATAATCAAGGAGGACTTCACAGAGGTGCTGACGAAGCAATTAGGGAAAACCAACGTATCGAATCCGATCAGAGTCGTGGATCCAGCGGTGGATGCGGGGAAGATGCTAACAGAGTACCACCCAGACGATACGACCCGGAAGGTGGATAGTTTTAATAAGAATACCGGTTTACTGAGAAGAGGTAGGTTTTATACCAAAGCAATATATGCTTACCTCTTCTCTTTTTTTATTTGCCTTTACGAGAAAGGCGGTATCTTAGAGTTCCATCCAATATTTTTTTCCTCAAACGTAAATTTTTTGGTGTTATTTCCAAAAGTTCATCATCTTCCAAAAAATTTAAATATTGCTCCAAACTCATATTTACAGATGGACTAATAACTAATGCAAATTCTCCAACCGACCTATTATTTGTAAGCTGTTTTTCCTTACATACATTTATTTCTATATCTTCGTTGCTGCCGTTAATCCCTATTATCATTCCTTTAAATACAGTATC
>MEUV01000028.1:9153-12747 GCA_001772575.1 candidate division WWE3 bacterium RBG_19FT_COMBO_34_6
CCATAAGTGGTTACTTTCCCCGGATCTGAAGCAATAAGCACTCCTTTTCTCATATTTTGAAAAGGATCACCTAATTTGTCATAGCGTTTAAAGAATGAGTTTACAGCAACAGTTCCTTTGGATAACGTTAAAAGAGAACTTCTTAAACCTAAAATTCCCCTTGTAGATATTTCAAAGGTCAAACGTGTATTTTGAGGTGTTGTTTCCATTTGGGAAATGAGGATCCCTCTTCTTTTTCCGACCTCACTTTTTATGGATCCTAGATAAATATCTTCAACATCGATAATAAGTTCTTCAATTGGTTCCATTTCAACGTTATCTATTATTTTAGTTATAACTTTTGGTTTACCTACTTCGATCTCAAAACCCTCTCTTCTTAAATTTTCCAAAAATACTGATAAATGTAATTCTCCACGTCCTGATAACACATACTGTCCGGCTTCGTCAATTTTAAATCCTAAAGCAACATTTGTTTGTAACTCCTTTTCAATACGTGAAAGGATTTTTCTACTTGTTAGTATTGAACCCTCCGTGCCCATAAGAGGTGACGTATTTGCACCGATAGAGATACTGAGTGTCGGTTCACCTATTTGAATTGAAGGAAGTTTTTCAATAACATTTTTATCAGTTAAAGTGTCCCCTATATTTGCATTTTTAATTCCCGTAAGGGCAACTATATCCCCTGACAGTCCCCTATCAGTTTCCTCTCTTTTTAAACCATTACTGATAAATATTTTCTCTACAACTACATTTTCTTTTGATCCATTTTCTCCTAATAATACAATAGCATCACCGGTTTTTACGCTGCCTCTTTTTACTCTCCCTATAGCATACTTCCCTTTGTAAGAATCCCAGTCCAGAGTAGAAACCAGCATTTGAAACGGAGCATCATCATCGGATTGAGCGGGTGGAATATAATTTACTATTGTTTCAAAAATATCAGTTAAATTAGCATTGCTGTTATGGTCGCTGGGTATATTCATCCAAACTTTCTCATCCCTTCCTACTGCATATAAGATAGGAAATTCTAATTGAGATTCATTTGTTGCCAATTCCAAGAACAGATCATATATTTTATTAATAGTATCTTTTATCCTGGCATCTTTTTTGTCAATTTTAGATATGATCACAATAATTTTTAATCCAAGGTCCAAAGCTTTTTTAAGTACAAATTTAGTTTGGGGCATCGGTCCTTCCTGGGCGTCGACTAAAAGTAATGCCCCGTCAGCCATATTTAGTGTTCTTTCAACTTCTCCGCCAAAATCAGCATGCCCGGGTGTATCAATTATATTTATTTTGATACCTTTATAAAAAATAGAAATGTTTTTGGCCAATATTGTAATTCCCCTTTCTTTTTCCTGGTCATTTGAGTCCAGAATAAGTTCTTGGGACATCAAAGCCTCGTTTTCCCTGAATATATGGGACTGTTTTAGCAAACCATCAACGAGTGTGGTTTTTCCATGGTCAACATGAGCAATTATGGCAATATTTCTTATGTTCATACAAAATGTGATTATACAGATAAAAGGCTAATTTACATAATTGTAGGCTTTTTATAAAAATATTTAAATAAAAAAGAAAGTCCGACCTTTTTATTTTTAGGTCGGACTATAATTAACGATCTAAATACCCTGTTAGATATATACGGCGGTCAATTGAATCACATAATGTTTCCGGTTGAGGACACCATTTGTTAAAAGAGGCACCTGTAAAAGGAGCTTCAAACATTCTTAGTGTCGGTAAAAGACTTTGTTCAAAACCAGGATAACTTAAAATTACTCCTACTCTTTTACCGGATGCAAGTATCTCTTTAATGTATGAAGATAAATAGCTCCAGGTTATTTTGTCATAATTTATACATCCGGAGGATATACTTCCTCTTGGAAACGGTACCGGTCCTCTAATTTCTCCCCTATCGTAAGTGTTTGCCACCAAAAGAAGATCTTCTCTAAGTAGCATGTCATAGTTTAGTACATCGGGTATTTTATGTACGGTAAAATCAGAATGTCTATACTCTTTAATTAGTTCTCCATTTTTATCATAGAACATAGGACTAATTACACTTATATCCGTACTACCCAGTAGTCTACCGAATCCATAAAGATAAGTAATCCCCTCGATTGTACCCAACATCTGTGGTGTCCAGCTGTGCTGATACACACCGTATTTGGAAATGTACACACCGTAATCCGAGTCATAAATTCTGTCATCAAAAAAATCGTAAAAATATGTACCGATTCTGTAATTTGCGGGAAGTTGCAGTCCTGTTATTGCATAGGATTCGTCATATCCTCCAAGAGTAACCACCTCCCAATACTTATTCCAGTACACGGCAGAATACTCATCTATATATGCAATTTTTTCAAAAAGTGTTGTAGTTCCATCATAAATATTTACGGTTAGTACATAGTCGTAAATATTAAGAACCGAACTGTTGGGTGTAACTTTTCCTGATCTTTTCCACATATTTCCTTTATTAATTACTGCCAGCGGGTCAAACCAGGTAACTGTGAGGTTATTTATTGTACTTTGCCAGGTTGCGTAAACCGTATCGTCTAAATGTGAGTACAAACTGACTAATTGGTTAAAAGCGGTACTTACTCCTATCTTACCATTTTCCGCACTTATCTTTATAAAAATAGGAGCACCGCTTTCATTATATCCTTCCAATAACACTGTTTCGTAATAGGTAGCATCTACTTTATTACCGAAGGGTAACTCAAGATAAATTATATCTCCGGGCTTTATTTCTTTTAGAAGTTCACCATACAGAAAATCTTTAACAGACGCATTTGATAAATACTCAGGATAGTTTCTCGAAATCCAATCAACTTGTTTACTTGCTGCGTTGCATGGAAACGGATCTTCATGGCTTTTGTATTCACCCGACAAACCTTCTACAGGAAAACTCAAATGCTTTAAATATTTTCCGATTATACTTGAGCAATTCCGGTATTCCATCCAAGAATATTCACCGGGAATATCTCTAATAGCCAGACTGATCGCTCTTGATGTTATCTCTGAACGGATATCGGTTATAGATGGATTGTTTATGTAGTTTTGAGCTGTTACTGTAGCCGGAATAATTAATGAAAAAATGATGACAATAACCGTTAGCTTTAAAATCAATCTCCCTGTATTCATTTTCCTCTCCTTTGTTTTAGTTTAGATTAAAAAGATGCTAGCATTTTTGATTAGGGCAGTCAATTTTTATGGGTTAGGTACCAAATTAATCATTAATAAATAAAGAATGCGTTAATATAAATATAATTACAAATAAACCAAGTAATACAGAAAGAAAAACACCACGTGAGCTATCCTTCTTTATATTTATTGCTAAAACTCCTAGTATAAAAGCAATAAGACTTGTAGGAAATATTATGGCAGCAGTTATATCCCACCAGGTATCATCATAATTTAAAATTTTAAATATATTTACAAAAATAATTGAAGTTAAAATTATAATTAAAAAGAAAAGATGTAATATAACCGACCATTTTCCTAATTTAGATTGCGGCATATTATTGTTTTTCTATACATATTATAAAACAATTGTAGCAAGAAATAAAAAAGAAAAGCGGCTTTTGATTGAAA
>MEUV01000028.1:12763-15941 GCA_001772575.1 candidate division WWE3 bacterium RBG_19FT_COMBO_34_6
GCGCCTTATATTATTTATGAATTTACCATCGCCAATCTACGTATGAGAAAATAACATCTTCCGGTATATCCAAATGTTGTACACCTAATTCAGGGTAATCAACCAAAAGATATCTCGTAATATTACTTGGCGTAACTACACCCATCCAGATATTTCTTTCTGCATCAGAAAAATCAAAATAATTTGCAGAAACGCCAGGTAAATAATAAGCGTTCTTGCCGGTATTTGGATCATATACTATGATTTTTTCAAATAATATATAGTATATCTTATCGTCAGGGCCAAAATGCAAATCCCCTACCTCTAAGTTGGGAATAGATATTTGATATCCAAAATCCCCATCCAACATCTGCACTCTGATCCCTAACTTATTTTTAAAAGTTATTAATTCTATCCCTTGAGGAGTCATCATGATATCAGAATCCCAACCTCCGGAAACCACACGGACTTCCTGCCAGGTAGTCAGATCAATATACCAGATTTCAGGCTCACCCCCGGTAGAAATTCTTGTGTAATAGACACGGTCATTCCAAAAATCCGGATACATCTCTGATGCATATGAGTAACTTACTAATTTTGTAAAAATGACCTGGTCATTAAGCATTGTTAACTTTACCAGATCACTTTTGGTTGAATTCGGTTCGGTCCAAGTTGCATATATATGACAACCGCTGTCATCAAATACCCCCATCGAAAAATTACCATCTAATTTATCTGTTAGGACTTTCGTTTGTCCGGTATAGTCATAAAGTACTGAATACAGGTCTTTCTTACCTTTATAATCTCCTGTAACAAGATTGCCATAAAATCGTTGTTCACAAGTAGTTGTTGATGTTTCCTGATTATAATTCTCAGCCTTTACGCTATAAACCGGGGATAATACCAAAACTATAGCGATTGCAAAAAAAATAAGCTTTTTCATTTTTTTCTCCTTTTTATTAGGCATTTGATTTATTTTTTGTAATTTTACGCTAAAAAATGTAAGCTGTCAAAACTATAGGATAAATTAATAATTTGGATTTTATATTTTGACATTTTCACCCGATAATGTTACTATAGGATAAATTTTACCAGTAAATAATATTTTCTAACGAAATTTTTTGGTTATTCCAATGCACTTTAAAATCTCAAAAGATTACTTACCTATAACCCTATAATAAGGAGGCAACTAAAATGAAAAAGATTTTTGCAGTAGTTCTAGCAGTAGTATTTATTTTAAATCCCATTTTTTTATCCGGATGTAACTATCAACCTAAATACAAGTTAGTTTTTATTGAACAGCAAGTGGTTGATGATCCTGATTGGACTGTAAAAGGTTCTATTTACATTGCTGAAAACTCAAATTCAACAATTCAGAAAATTCCGGTAAAGGCAAACACGATAAGTTTAAACATTAATCCTAGTAACGATAAAATTATATATGTTGATTATGAAAATACAGATAATGGCGTCTACAACGAAACTATACACACAATTTCTTCAACTGATATGCAGGACAAAGAGCTTGTGAGAATCCCAGACAATATTTTGCATGACGACTTGGGAGTACCCGGAACAACTTCAATATCTTTTGAGGGTGAAAGAACTTTTTTGGAGGCATACTATTTTGATCATTTAGATGACAGTTTGAGTATATCTATTTATGAATTGATCGATAATACCTTCACAAAGATCAATCATTTCGGTTTTGATCCAGGATATTTTTTTTATTCTGACAACGGAGGTTTGCTGATAAAAAATGCAGTATTAATTGTATCGTGGAGTTCTCATACTCAAAACATGGTATATGATGTACCAACAGGGAATTTTAATACTATTTCTCAGCAGGGAGAAGATTACTCTCAACCAAAATTTAATTCCAATGCGGATATGTATGTTTATTCCACATACTTTATGGACAAAAAGCAGGTTTGCTGGGTACTCAACCTTGATTTAGAAGAAATAAATCTAGTTTGTCAGCCAATGAGCATTGATAGAGATACCACGGGTTATAATTTTAATTCTTCCGAACATGCATGGTCTCCTAATGGAAAATATCTTGCAGTGTCGTTTAATCCTGCTAATGTAGAGGGCGATTTACTTTATCTTATTGATATCCAGAGTAAAAAACCAAAGATAGTTGCTCAAATCAATCATCTGGAAAATCTAAGAGACATAGTATGGTCCCCAGATTCAAAGATGGTTGGATTCGCTTCGTATCGGTATAACTCCAATGATCCATTTCTGATGGCACACAGTTGTAATATTTACACACTTTCATTAGGAGGAAAATTGATCCAGGAGTATTCAAATCCGGATGATACTGTTTGGTGTTCTTTTGAGGGTTGGTTAAAGTAATAAATATCTTGGAATGGCAAAAGTGACCCCCCTGGAGCAATAAATTTGATTCAGGGGGATTTTTATTAATTTATTTACAAAAGCAATCCATTGAGTGATCATTAATCATTCCGATTGCCTGCATATGGGCATAGAGAACTGTCGGTCCTAAAAATTTGAAACCTCTCTTTTTTAGATCTTTAGACCACTTAATTGCTGTTTTATCGTAAGTAACATAATCGGATATTTTTTTTATTTTATGTATGACCGGTTTATTATTTACCCAATTCCACATATATTTTGAAAAAGTTTTAAATTCTTTTTTTACTTCCAGAAATCTTTTTGCATTATTTATTGTGGCCGATATTTTTAATTTATTTCTTATAATCCCCTTATTGTTCATAAGATTATTTATCTTATCCTCTTCATATTTTGCTATTTTATTAAAATCAAAGTCATCCAGCGCTATTCTAAAATTTTCTCTTTTATACAATACTGTTTTCCATGATAATCCTGCCTGAAAAATTTCAAGTGTTAAAAATTCAAATATCTTACGGTCATCAAAAACAGGTCTTCCCCACTCCTCATCATGATATTTTATGTAAAGATCATCATTTAACGGTACCCAGGGGCACCTTTGCAGCTTACTCTTATTTTTCATATCTTTATTATATAATCAATGATATGAATATTTTGAAGATTTTTGTATTATTATCTCTAATCTTTTTTTACTTACTCTTTTCCTATATAAGGTTTTATCATTTTATTGGTGACATAGACCTAAAAAGTCCTTATCTTGAAAACTTTTTGCTATTAGAAAATCAAAACAAAGAAGGATCGGCAAAATATGTAGCTTTAGGAG
>MEUV01000028.1:16008-16259 GCA_001772575.1 candidate division WWE3 bacterium RBG_19FT_COMBO_34_6
TAAATCTTGCACAACCGGGCGGCACCACAGTAGAAGTAATAAACTACCAGTTACCTAAAGCAATCGAAACAAATCCGGATTATATCACTTTGCTTATCGGTGTTAATGATATCCATAACAAAAGGTTTAATAATGACTTTAAAGAAAAATTTTCGTATATTTTAAAGGAGCTTCTTACAAAAACAAATGCAAAAATAACGGTCATAGAGATTCCTTATTTAGGTTCGGATAAAATTGTTTATCCGCCATTT
>MEUV01000028.1:16310-19339 GCA_001772575.1 candidate division WWE3 bacterium RBG_19FT_COMBO_34_6
AATTGCTCCTATATATAAAGATACTTATGTTTTTTCCAAACAGAATCCCAAGTATTATTCTTCAGATCTATTTCATCCCTCAGGTGATGGATATATTCTTTGGGGAAAAATAATTAATGCATATTAATATTTTAGATCCTGTATTTCAAACTGCTCTTTTTATCTCATTTTTGATCGCTGCTACAGTTTTTACAGCTTATAAAGATCTCGGACCGCATGAGATGAACCACTCTCATACTAATGAACTTAAAGGAGTGGCTATCCTGATGGTAATATTTTCTCATATCGGCTATTTTTTATTTTCAGATCACAGATTCTTATTTCCTCTGTCCGTAGCGGGAGGCGTTGGTGTTAATATATTTTTATTTTTATCAGGTTTTGGAATAACCAGCTCCGAGTTAAAACATAATAAACTATTACTACATTTTTATATTAAGAGATTACGAAATATATTTATTCCTATGTGGATAGTACTTATTTCAATCTTGATCCTGGATTTTTTTATACTTGGAAAATTTTATACCATTAATACTATCGTACAAAGTATATTAGGATTTTTTCCTAATTCTGATATAGACTTGGCTATTAACTCTCCGTTGTGGTATTTCACATTAGTTTTATTTTATTATTTGATTTTCCCGTTAGTCTTTTGGAGGAAAAAACCAATAATCTCTATAGTGATCGTATTATTATTGGGGTATTTTGTTACTTCCATTAAATTACCGTTTACTAAAGATGTACTTAAGTTATACCAGCTACATTATTTGGCTTTTCCTTTAGGTATGGTATTTGCTAATTTAGACAAAGGAAAAATAGGTGTAAGAATTAATAATAAACTACTAAAAATATCATCTAATCCGATTATTATTTTTTTTCTAAGATATTTTTTAATATTTTTACTATTTCTATTTTTTTGTTATACAGCATTAAATTCCGGAGTCGGTGAAAAAATAATGACAGAGCAATTGTTGAGTTTATGTACCGTACTTTCCTTAGTTTTAATACTTTTAATTAAGGATATACAATCAGGTATTTTAGTTATATTAGGTAAGTATTCATATGAGATTTATTTGATACAATGGCCTTTTATGTACCGTCACGATTTTATATATAAATATACTCCTCCATTTCTGGGGACATTAATTTATATCGCATTATTTCTAATTATCGGGCTAATTCTTAATAGAATAGTGAAATTTATTATAAGAGCAAGATAACATTACATAAATTACTTGAGGATAAATATTATGGTACTGTTGGCCGGGGGTGTGGGTATTAGTTGGAACTTTTTATATAAAAAAAAATTATTAATTTTAATTACCTATTGCGTTATGAACTTTAGTTTGAATTTTTTTGTCATCCGTAATAGTAAATGAATTATTACTATAATCTATAACAAGCATCCTTCCCGTGTCCTTTAATAGCATAGTTCCTAAAAGATACATTCCATTTTCTGTAACATATATAGGAAAATTCGATATGGTCTGGTTTAAAATCATAATTTTTGTTTTAACAATACCAACCTCCTCATTAGTTCCATCTGAAACCGCTATTTTACTTTTACTATCCATCACTAATTCTAAATCTACCACATCCTTTTTTTGAAGCTGTAGATATCCGTTAAATCCGGTATCTATAAGAAATTCAATTTGCTTTGAAATATTCTTTTCCCCATTCACGACTTGAATTGTTAAAAAGATTGTTCCTTTAGTATCCATACGTAGGTTTAATTTTTTTCCCGATTCTATATTATTTGGCATATTATCTTTAAACTAAATACTAAATAATTATACAGGAGATGATAAAATATTTTTCATGTACCATAACTTGTAGTATGTGAATTACTACAACTCTATGTTATAATTCATAGTATGAAGAAATCAATTTTCCCAATCATAGTTCTTTTAGTAGTTATTTTATTTGCCGCATTATTTTATTATCAGTATCAGAAATCAAAAACCGATGTAGTTTCTCCTATACCAGAAAAAGTTATAACTCCCGCTACAGCTGGTACCGCACCTGCAATAGAAGTAATTACGGCAGATCTTCTCAATGATAAAATCATAGACCTAAGCGGTAAAGGATTAACATTGGTATCACCCGACCTTCTGAAGAATACCACCTTAGTCGAGCTTAATCTTAGTGATAACTCATTATCGACCTTGCCATCACAAATACAAAGCTGGATAAATTTGGAAGAATTAAGATTAGGAAATAACAAATTAACAGCCTTACCAGCCGAAATAAGATTTTTTACAAAATTAACAATTCTTGATGCAAGCCAAAACAGTCTTACTGGTATTCCGGCAGAGATCGGTCAGTTATCAAATCTCAAAGAGCTTGACCTATCGGATAACAATATTACAGAATTTCCAAACGAAATTCTAAATCTCACAGGTTTGGAAAGATTGGATATTAGAGGAAATCCGGTAACAGACGAGCATCTCAAACTCCTAGAAGACGGTCTTACGGACACTGAAATACTATTTGAATAAAACTTAGCTTTAATAAACTAGCTACTATTTATTTCTCGCTTTATTGAGGTATTATTTCTATGGCTGAGCGTGTCGGTCAGGGATCTGATCCCGTTTATGTAAAATAAAAAGACCGGATTTTTTTGTATTCCGGCCTTAAGAAAGTCACTTTTTATCAAATTTTTTAATTAGTTTTTCGATCTGTTCTTTTCTTCGTACTAATCCGAACTGTTCGGAAATCATAAGAGCAAGATACAGATCTCCAATGGTACCGAAAACTTGCGCACGATCCATTAGCAAGCCGGAAGCCCAAACCCATTTAGCAATCTCGTCTTTGGTGTTTCGACTAATCTTGTATAGATCCTCAGCTTCGATTTCGTACCACTTCCTGATCTCATCCTCAGGATCTTTGGCAAAAATCAAAGCAGTTACCACCCCGTGGTCGAACCAGGCAAGATCTTGTCTTTTAGAATCAAATGCTAGTTGTCGGGCTTGTTTGGCGTATTCTACAGCAAGCTCAGGTTTGTTTTCGTTAAATTCTGATCGGGACAAATG
>MEUV01000029.1 GCA_001772575.1 candidate division WWE3 bacterium RBG_19FT_COMBO_34_6
GGAAGTAAAAATGAGATCATAGAAAAAATAAAAAAATCACGTATAAGTTTTTTGGGAGATATTTTTGTAAAAATCAATTAGGTTTCCAAAGGGATCGGGATAGATCCACTTTATCTTTTTTAAAAACCACCCCTTCATTTTTTAGCATTTTCTTTTTGGTAATAATTCCTTTTCCTCCTGTATACCCCGTAAGTTCACCGTTTGAACCTACTACTCTGTGACAGGGGACAGCAGGTGCATACGGATTTGTTTTCATAAAAGTACCTACCGCACGGCCGGCTTTGTGATTTCCGGCAAGAGCGGCAAGCTGTCCGTATGTAGCAACTTTTCCTATCGGAATTTTTTTGGCAAATTCATAAACCTTTTCTTTAAAAGTCATATATTATAATTTTACTGATTTTAATCTTAATGAATTTGTTACTACCGATACACTGCTAAAAGCCATAGCGGCTCCGGCAAACATGGGATTTAACATAGTATGATAAAAAGGATACAAAAGTCCGGCTGCGACCGGAATGCCTATTATATTGTAAACAAACGCCCAGAATAAATTTTGTTTTATAGTTCTCATTGTTTTTTTGGAAAGTTTAATAGCTTGCAATACTTTGGAAAAATCACCTTTTAAAAGTGTAATCGATGATGTTTCAATAGCAATATCCGTACCTGTTGACATTGCAATACCAATATCGGCTTGGGCAAGTGCCGGAGCGTCATTTACCCCATCCCCGACCATCGCCACAAGTTTGCCGCTTTCCTGTAATTTTTTTATTTCCGATGCTTTTTCATGAGGTAAAATCTGAGCGAACACCTGATCTATTCCTGCTGATCTTGCAATAAAATCGGCAGTGTTTTTATTATCGCCGGTAAGCATAATTATTTTGATCCCCATTTTGTGCAAAGTTGCCACCGTATCTTTAATATTATCTTTTATTGTGTCTGCCAGGGCAAAGGTCGCCAAAATATTTTTGTTGCTGACCAGAAATATAGGTGTTTTACCTTCTTTGGTCAGTTTTTCAATTAATTTTTGATCATAATCAATTTTTAATTCATTAAGCATGGTGATGTTCCCGGCCTGATATAATTTATTTTCAATTTTTCCCATTAGTCCCTTTCCGGGAATTATTTCAAAATCTTTTACTTTTTTAAAATCAACCTTTCCTTCTTTTGCTTTTTTGACAATGGCATAAGCAAGCGGGTGTTCTGAATTATTTTCTAACGAGCCGATAATTTCCAAAGATGCTATTATATCATCGGAAATGATATCTGTGACAGAAGGTGTTCCGTTTGTTATTGTGCCTGTCTTGTCTATTACAAGAGTGTCGATCTTATTCAAATTTTCCAGACTTTGGGCGTCTTTTATCAAAATTCCATTTTGCGCGCCTTTACCTGAAGCAACAATTACAGCAGTAGGGGTAGCAAGACCCAGTGCGCATGGGCACGCAATTACAAGTATTCCCGTAAAGGCAATAAGTCCGTAAGTAAAATGTCCCAAAATTGTCCACACCGCTAATGTGGTAAAAGAGATGATAAGTACTGTCGGAACAAATACATGCGCAATTTTATCAGCCAGTTTTTGAATAGGAGCTTTTGATCCTTGGGCTTCTTCAACTGTTTTGATGATATGAGATAACATGGTGTCGGTTCCGACTTTTTCAGCCTTAAATTTTAGAATTCCGTTTTTATTGATCGTTCCTCCGATCACTTGGTCACCGGTCTTTTTATCAACAAAAACAGATTCGCCCGTTATTGCGGACTCGTCTATACTTGAACTTCCGTCAATTATTACTCCGTCAACCGGGATTTTTGAACCGGGTTTAACAATAATAATATCTCCTATTTTTACTTCCTCAATTTGTATTTCAATAACATCCCCATTTTTTTCTATTAATGCTGTTTTTGCCTGCATACCCAAAAGTTTTTTAATAGCGTCTCCTGTTTTACTTTTTGCTTTGGCTTCCAGATATTTCCCCAGAGTAATAAAACCCAAGACAACAATAGTGGCATCAAAATATGTGTATTGTGCAATATTGGAGCTTAATTTAGGTAAAAATAAAATAGCTAAGCTGTAAAGATAAGCCGTAAGTGTACCTATTCCAATAAGCGTATCCATATTTGCCTTTTTATATTTTATAAAAGTATAAATAGCACGAAGATATGGTATCCCGACCCAGAATAAGCTAATGCTGGCAATAATAAAAAGAACATAAGTCATTAGCATATCCGGTAACATTATTTGTGGAAGTTTCATGAAAATATTTGATAATGTGTCCCAGATCATCAATATAAAAATTAATATTGAAATAGGAACAATAAATAACACTTTTATCGGAGGTGTTTCATGGTGATGCCCGTGATCTTGGTGTTCTTGTACAATACCATAGCCTAAAGGTTTTATTTTTTTGTTGAAGCTCTCTACATCCGTTTGCATTTCATCAAAATCAACATAAATTTTTTCATTCGCATAGTTTACCCGGCAGGAATTAACACCTTTTATATTTTTGATGGCATCTTCTATATTGAATGCACATGCCGTGCAATGCATTCCTTTAACGGAAAGGGTGAGATTTTTCATTTTTTGTTATTTAGACTTAGAACATCCAAAACTTCTTTAATTAATTTTTCTTTTTTTTGCTCACTTTGTTTTTCCATACCGGTTTTAAAACAGGTTCTCATATGATTTTTCAAAATTTTTTCCGAAGCTGATCTTAATAATCCATTTGCAGCCGAGATCTGCGTCATTACATCTATACAGTAGTCATCATTGTCGACCATCTTTAGTATTTTATTTATATGAGTTTGTGCTTTTTTTAAAGCAATGGAGGCTTGTTTTTTGGGTTCATCAATTTTATTCATAATAAGTAATGATATTTACTCATTATAAAGACCGAATGTCAATACCTAGGTAGGGGGTATTTTGAAGGAGAAACAAGAGAAGTCCTTATACTGTATAATAATACAATGAAGATGATGGAATTAAATTCAGGTTCAGGCAGTAGTGATGAACGAAAATCCACGGAAGAACATTTTTTATCTTTTCATGCCGACGATATATTTGAAACAGTTTCTTATCTTGAATCGCAAAAAGTGTTTGAAGAATCCGGAATATTTTTGACCGATTCCGATTACACTTTAAGAACATCAGCCAAAGAATTTTTATCCGGTTATCCTGATAGGATCAGCCTAAAATCTCAAGAACTTTTACTTAAAGTGCATAATCATAAAGATTGGGATGTAGCAATTATTACGGACCAACCTGACAAAGGTCACCAGGTAGGTACTGTTGTAGGTAAAATAAGAGGTTACACGCCTTTTTTGGAATTTGCTAAACAAAATAAAATAGAAGTTCTCGGAGGATATAATGATCCGGTTAGATTTGTCCTAAAAGAAAAAGGAACATACAAAAAATACCCGAGAGCACTGGATGAGACTATGGAGTTGCTGCAAAGAAAAAATTACAAGGATAAAAAAAATTTAGTATGGGTAGGAGATACAAAGTGGGATGTAGAATATGGAGTTAGGTTGGAAAAAAAGCTACGAAATGATGGTTATGAGGGAAAATTCTATTTATTCAAAGTAGATAGAGGAGATATATAAAATATTTTCTCTTACCGACTCTGTATTGGTGTATAATCATAAATAAAGTGGGTAAGCAATTTTTTAAATTATTTATATTCACCTGCCTTTTTATTGCCGGTGTATTTTTTTTACCTCAAAAAAGCACTCACGCATATCCTCAGGACAGTGAAACATGTTACGCCCAATGCGCCGCTTATAAATTTGTATGGCAGGGAGATTTTTGTTGGGATACTTTTCAAAACGAGTGCGTATCAGATACAGGAACATCTATAAAAGATACGATCAAATTCTTAAAATCAATTTATGGTGTTGTTAAAAGCGGTAAGGAAGTTGAAACAGTTTTCAAAGCCTGGTTTATGTGCAAACCTTTGATAGAGGAATGTATCGCACCTCAATTACGGACATGTAGAAGTGCCTGTGAAGAAGATCAATTATTTTATGCCCCGGATATTTCAGTAGGAAATCCCTATGGAAATTTTTACTATCATGGTGTTGTTTATAACGAAAGAGACCGCACATTAACTTTTAAGGTTGTAAATAACGGTAAAGGTTATGCTTGGGATATAGGTGCAAATGCAACTTGGGGGCACACAAGAAACCGTGATGGGCAGGTTTCCGGCGGAGGTCAGCTGTTTGATGAAACTATTCCTGAACTTATCTATTTTGGTGCGCGTAATGGTCCGATGAAAACGGTAGGGGATTATATAAAGGATTTTTTGATCGAAGAAACTAATTTTGCCAAATATCTGCAGGGATTCAAATCAGATGCCGATGATTATAACGTGCCGGTATATTGGTATAAAACAGTTCCTTTTACTCCTATTGAAGGTGAGATGACAAAGGTATTTTTTAATGTTGACTCAAATCAAATGATCCCGGAAAGAAACGAAATAAATAACACTTTTATTCTGGAAATTGATAAACTTCCAACTCCCCCTGCTTACCAGATAGAGAATTTTTCACATAGACTGGAAAATAACACCTTAAATAACTTTTTGATAGATTTTAATATAAGAAATACCGGAGAAGAAAGTGGCCAGGCATCTGTAAAAATATATGAAGGAAAATATACCGGTCCTAATCAAACTGCCGTTTATAATGCTTCTCAAGTAGTACAAGGTCTTAATCATGTAAACTTTAATACTTTTCTTACACCGGATTTGGCCAAAGAAGCAACATACTGCGGAAACTCAAAAAGATACACTTTAGTTGTTTTTGATGACACAGGTAGGGTAGATTCCCATGAATTTTCTTTACCTCTTTATTCAGGATTTATTAGCGGTAGTATCGAGGATTTGTTTGGTAAAAATGTTGAGGGTGCAACCGTTACTACAAATACCGGTCAAATTTCTGTTACAAATAAATATGGTTCTTATCATCTCAAAAATATCTCACAACTTGGAAAAATAACCGTTACGGTAACACACCCGGAATATTCCCGGGACGAATCTCAAGATATAACTTTACAGATCAAAGATATAAACGATCCTTGTGCAGAAGGAAGTTTAAGTTTTTATAACGTAAATTTTGTTCTAAAAGATCTGGATGTTTTATTTACCATTAATATCAAGGATAAAGCAGGAAATCCCGTTACAGCACAAGTTCTTGCCGGTAATGAAAATTGGAGATTTGATGAAACTATACAGGGTACAGGTCCTCTTCCCGGCATGCAGCCTGGTCAGTATACCTTTACAATCTCTGCACCGGGTTATAAGACCATAAGTCAGACGGTAAATGCAGTTCCGAATGAACAAAATTTGAATTTTACCCTGGAAAAATTATTCGGACGCCCTACGGATGGAGGTCTAACAATTCATGAACCGCAGCTTTTGTGGGAAATAGACAGAGGAGAAGAAATTCTGGCTAATATGGCTGCCAGTAAGGATGGCAATTTAGTTGTTTTGTACACAACAAAAAACAAAACCGACAGCGGTAAATTATATTTTCTGGATGCGTTAACCGGAAATCATAGGAAAATATTAACAACCATTGCCACGGCAGGACAATCTCAGGCGTCGCTGGACACCTCATATGATGGGAATACCACTGCACTTTTTGTACATTTCGGTATATTTGGAACATCCAAAAATGCAAGGAATGTACTTAAACTTTTTAATAATCAGGGAAATAGTATCGGTGAGACGGAACTTAATTCCATGAAAAGTACGAGTTTATGCGAAGTATCCCCTGATGGTTTTTATGTTTATCCCTATCAGCTTCTTAATAAGGGATTATATCAATACACAAGATATGATATAGAGGGTGTAAAAAATAGCAAAGCCCCTCAAACATATACTGCAGCACAAGGTTTTCATTTCACAACAGCTAATAATAAAGTTTCCGGATGTTCAAAAGGAGGAGGTTATTGCGTAGAAGATTTGAAAGAGAATGTTGTCGCCAATCTTGGTGACATCAAAGGACCTTCTGACAGAACAGATAGTAGTCAGGATGGTGGCAAGATAGGACTAATCACTAATAATAAAGTATATTTTTGGAGCCAAGGAGAAAGACTTTGGGAAAAAGATATAAAAGTATACGGGGACACGGTTGATGTCTCAGTTTCCCCCGGAGGTAAATATGTAATTTATTCAACAGCAAACGAACAGACTCCTTATAGATTTATAAAGATTTTTACTGATAATAATTTGGATAAGACCCCGGATGTTACGACAGATCCTTCTAAAGAAGATGTAGTTTTTGTTCATGCAAACGATAAAGGAATATTTTTTGCTACCCGGATGAACAAAAAAATCAGATACTACAAAGTAGGCTCATATTCAACTGATTATAATCCTCAAGAAGAAACTCAGAATGACAATGCCACGGAGTCAACAAATCAATTCTCATATTATGAAAATGGTACTTGGCTTCCTGTAGGGCAGACTAATTTTTATAATTTAACACCGGGAAGAATATATTCTGCCAATGATGAAATTAACTTCAGATTAATGGATCCGAACGGGAAATTATATATACAAAAAGACACTTTATTTTCAGTTGATCAATATATACATCCGGTTCTGTTAAAAGGCCAAATGACAGCGGAGTTTGCATCTCCCGCTACTGTTTATGCAATTAAGTTTGACCGCTTTGATCTAAATCTTTTCCAAACAAAATTGGACCAATTCATACAAGGTAGCCTTTCCCAATCAGAATATTTTGTAGTAAAAAATGTTCATACCAGATTTGTCGTAACAAATGATGTTAACGAAATTAAGATTGCGGTAGAAACAGGGCAAGTCCAGGTTATCGGAGAAAAAATAGATAAAACGATTGACCCAGGAAAACAAATATCAATAGATGAAAAAAATAATATAAAATCATTTATATATTTAGGCAAAAAAATATATGTAATTATTATGGCCTTAGCCATTTTTATTTGCGGACTTTTATATAGATTTAGAAATAATAAAGTTATTGCTAAAATATTGGATTTATTAACAAAATTAATTAGTTACTTTTTTAAATTTATAAAATATATCTTTAACCGGTTGTTAAGAAGAATCAAAAAAAATAGAGATACTCCAAAATAATTCTTGTGATATTATTTTTATATGTGGTTAAATCCTTTTTTATTATCTTTAACAATAATTTTTCTCTACATGTCCTTTTGGTATATCATCGCCTTGATCATAGAAAGAAATGATATTGCCGACACTGCCTGGGGGCTTGGATTTGTTGTTGTCGGGGCAACTTTGTATCTTATATGCCCTGAAAGTTTACATTTATCAATTGTTTTTCTTTTGACCTTGTTTTGGGGTGTACGGTTATCCCTGCATATTTATTTGAGAAATTTAGGTAAAAAAGAAGACTTCCGTTATAAGAAATGGCGGGAGGATTGGGGAAGATGGTTTTATTTAAGGACCTATTTTCAGATATTTTTACTTCAAGGTCTTTTTATGTTTCTGATAAGTACCCCTGCCATTATAGCTGCTCTATACGGCAATTTTTCTTTTGGCATACTAAGTATTATAGGGGTGATCTTGTGGGTGATCGGTTTTATTTTTGAGACTATCGGAGACTTTCAATTAAGTAGATTCAAATCCGATCCGGATAATAAAGATAAAATAATGAAAAAGGGTTTGTGGAAAT
>MEUV01000030.1:0-10055 GCA_001772575.1 candidate division WWE3 bacterium RBG_19FT_COMBO_34_6
ACCCTGCTCATTTTCTGCCTGTAGAACCATTGCCAAAACGCTATCACCCGGTTTTAGATTTTTATGCGAATTATCAGAATCAACAAGCTCCGAACCTGAAATTATTCCTTCTGATTTAGCTCCAACGTCGATTAATATTTCCCCATGGGATACGCTAACCACGACGCCTTCAATTAGATCTCCAACTTTGTACTCTTTGATATCAATTTCTCTATTTTTTAAGAGGGATTCCATCTTCGAATCAGCATTGTGTATTTTTTTTGCTTGTGACATAAAACATTTCTTGATTTGATTAATTTTTTACAATACCAACCGCAATCAAAACAAGAAACAATCGGTTAGCGAAGGGATTATAACGAAGATGAAGGGAGAATACAACAGGAGAGGAGAGGTTTGGTGTTTAACCAGATTAAATCTGATTTTACACCCAGAATCCCGGCGGCGACCTATCTTCCCAGTTAAAACTAGTATTTTCGGCGCTGATGAGTTTTACTTCTCTGTTCGGAATGGGAAGAGGTAGAGCCCCATCGCAATCACCACCGAGATGCTAAGTGCAAAACCATGGTTTTTTAAAAATTGAATAGAAAGTCTTACGTTTCTGTTATTTAAAAAAGATATGCAATCATTAGTACTGCTTGGCTTAATACATTACTGTACTTACACCTACAGCCTATCAACCTAGTATTCTCCTAGGAATTGCATCTGCCTTGCGGCAGAAAGATTCTAATCTTGGAGGGGGTTTCGTGCTTAGATGCTTTCAGCGCTTATCCCTTCCGAACGTAGCTACCCAGCGATGCCATTGGCATGACAACTGGTACACTAGAGGTTCGTCCATTCCGGTCCTCTCGTACTAGGAACAGATCTCCTTTGAATCTTTACGCTCATTGTGGAAAGAGACCGAGCTGTCTTACGACGCTCTGAACCCATCTAACGCGCCTCTTTAATGGGAGAACAGCCCAACCCTTGGGACCTGCTTCAGCCCCAGGATGAGACGAGACGACATCGAGGTGCCAACCCTTGCCGCCGCTGTGAACGCTCGGGCAAGATAAGCCTGTTATCCCCGGGGTAACTTTTATCCGTTAAGTTCCGACCCTACCACTAGGGATTCGGAAGATCACTAAACCCTACTTTCGTACCTGCTCGACTTGTATGTCTCGCAGTCAAGCCCCCATATACTTTTACGCTTACATCGCCATTTCCATCGGCGATAAGGGGACCTTTGGGCTCCTGCGTTACCTTTTAGCAGGAAACCGCCCCAGTTAAACTACCCGCCAGACATTGTCCTCCTCGCAGTTCATGCGAGATAGTAAGGCTTGCGAGATCAAAAGAGAGGTGTTTCATTGACGTTCTCAACTTAAGGTCGAGAACTCCCTCCTACACTACACAGTTAATATCACTTGCCAATGCCAAGCTATAGTAAAGCTCCACGGGGTCTTTTTGTCCAACAATGAGTAACCGGCATCTTCACCGGTAGTTCAATTTCACCGAGCTCGTGACAAAGACAGTGCTCAAGTCGTTACGCGTTTCGTGCGGGTCGACAATTAATCGACGAGGGATTACGCTACCATAGAACAGTTATAGTTACTGCTGCCGTTCACCCGAGCTTGTATCAGAAGCTTGTATATCCAAAGATACACTTCACCCCCGAATTTAACTTACGGGCACTGGGCACGCGTCGGCCCCTATACATCCTCTTACGAGTTTAGCAGGGACCTGTGTTTTTGATAAACAGTCGCTTGAGCCATTTATGTGCCCCCTACCTAAATAAATTTAAGTAGGGCATTCTTTTCCCTAAGTTACGAATGTAATTTGCCTAATTCCTTAGCCACGATTCTCTCGTTCGCCTTAGTATACTCAACTCATCTACCTGTGTCGGTTTGCGGTACGGTTACCATAAAATCTCCCTAGAAGTTTTTCTTGGAGGTCAAATATAATCAGATTGCCCATCTTGCGACAGACTTTCCCCCAGCTTAAATAAACGCCTGTGTGGATTTACCTGCACAGACTGTTTTGCTTTCGAGACTCAAATCCTTAATGAGCCTGATCTATCCAACCCCGTCCCTCCATCGGTAATAACGATTAAATGGCAGTGCAGGAATATTAACCTGCAATCCATCGGCTACGCCTTTCGGCCTCGCCTTAGGGCCGACTTACCCTCCGTTGACTGACATAGCGGAGGAACCCTTAGATTTTCGGCGCTCTGGGTTTTCACCAGAGTCTCGTTACTCATGCCAGCATACTCACTTGATGCAGCTCCAGTATCCCTCACGGGTATACCTTCACAGCGCGCATCAAAGCTCCCCTACTACTACGCGATGTTAAAAACATAACGTAATCCATAGATTCGGTTCTTTGCTTCAGCCCCGTTAAATTGTCGGCGCAAAATCGTTAAACTAGTGAGCTGTTACGCTTTCTTTAAAAGATGGCTGCTTCTGAGCCAACTTCCTAGCTGTCTTAACAATTTTACAACCTTACCCACTAAGCAAAGATTAGGGACCTTATCTGATGGTCCGGGTTGTTGCCCTCTCGTACTAGGAGATTGCCCCCCAGTACTGACTCCCGAGCATACACAATAAGAATTCGGAGTTTGGTAGGAGTGGGTAGGCCTAAGCCCCCCATCCCCTTTCAGTATCTCTACCTCTTACGTGCTAAATCTCAAGGCTATACCAAAATATATTTCGGGGAGAACCAGCTATCACCATGTTCGTTTGGCGTTTTACCCCTAACCACAGGTCATCCAAGCACTTTGACACGTACAATGGTTCGGACCTTCATCCGTCTTTCGACGGATTTCATCCTGCCCATGGTTAGCTCACATGGTTTCGGGTCTAATGCTGCATACTAAATCGCCCTATTCAGACTCGGTTTCCCTACGCCTTCTCCGTTTTACGGATTAAGCTTGCATGCAACATTAACTCGCTGGCTCATTCTTCAATAGGCACGACATCACCCACCAAAGGCGGGCTCTGTCAGCTTGTCAGTATATGGTTTCAGTTACTATTTCACTCCCCTAACAGGGGTTCTTTTCACCTTTCCCTCGCGGTACTAGTTCACTATCGGTGTCTTTGTATATTTAGCCTTAGCAAGTGGTCTTGCTTTATTCACACAGGGTTTTGCGTGTCCCATGCTACTCAGGACCAACCCAAAAAGGCTTTTATGTTTCGAATACGAGACTATTACTCTCTGTGGTACGGCTTTCCAGCCGGCTTCTTCTACATAAAAACTTTGTAACTTTTAAATTGGGTTGTCCGTACCCCCATATATAATAAGAGTAGTCGTATGTTTATGACTAGGTCATAAACATACTTATACCCTTAAATTGGGTTTGGGCTGTTTCCTTTTCGCTCGCCGCTACTCAGGAAATACTTAATTTAGTTTCTTTTCCTCCTGCTACTGAGTTGTTTCACTTCGCAGGGTACCCTCTACACTATTTATAGTTCTACCCGAAGGCAAAATTTTTGATAGTGAGTGATCTCAAATTGCTTTGGACCAGGTTTCCCCATTCGGAAATCCCCGACTAATAACGCCCCTTGGCGGCTCATCGAGGCTTATCGCAGCCTTGCACGTCCTTTTTCGGTACAAAGACCCTAGGCATCCACCATATACCTTAATTTCTTTTTTAAACGAGAAATGTTGAAATTTGTAAGTAGTTGTTACTTACATATTTAAACTTTCTATTCAATTTTCAAGGAACCATGATTTTCTAAATATTAACTCAATGCTATAGACGGATCTATATTTGGCTTGACAGCCGAGGCTGAAAGCTTAGGCTGGTGGACCGTAGCGGGATCGAACCGCTGACCTTTGCCGTGCAAAGGCAACGCTCTACCAACTGAGCTAACGGCCCATGCGGCCATTAAATTATATTTAGCTGTTATTTGGAATCTAGAGCTTCAGAGTATGAAGAGTAGTATCCCATTCCGTAATGCATAAATTAACAGAATATGTTTTTACTGTCAAGGATGACTTTATTGTGATTATTTCAAATATTTTTCCCAATTTTTATCTGACTCTTTATCCATCATGGACATATAAAAGCTATATCTTTCTTTTATTTCATCATCGGTTAATAAAAAGTTCCCGGCTGAATTTAATTTATAATATTTTATTGCAAGATCAGATCCCTCCCTTATCTCAATTTTTGCCAAATAATCCTTGGTACCAAGATAAATCAGTTGGGATTTTAGGTCAGCCGGTACGTGTCTTGTTTCTTGTGCAACCTGAGCAATTAAGTTTACTAAGTTTATTTGAGGATTATCGGGTGATTTAGACGACTCTATTAATGGACCGCCTTTATTTGTAGCGCTAATTACCAAATAACCCGCTTTTCCATAGTAATCTTTTACAGTAAATAGATAGGCGGACGGTGTGTATTGAGTATCATACATTGTGAATGTTCCCTCAATTGAAACTCCCCGCCAGCTTTCAAATACTGATAAATTATCTTCTGCTGCTTTTCTCGCTATTTCTACGGGATAGTATTCCGTATTGTTAACTTTTTGTACACCATTTTTCTTACTTATAATATAAATAAATAGCACTATAGCTCCTATTATTATTAATAAAATAAATAGGATTACTAAAATTTTCTTCATAAATTTAGTATACAATACAAAATTTAAATGTGTTTATTCGCAAAATTATATTGGTATGATAAAATCTGGTATGTCGGGGCGATTAGCTCAGTCGGTTAGAGCGCGTATCTGATAAGTACGAGGTCCCAGGTTCGATCCCTGGATCGCCCACCAATTTCCATAATCAGCTCTATTCCTTATTACAGTAGGTTTGATCTTTAATCTAATAGTTTTAAAACCTCCTCATAAGTTTTTGGTTTACCTTCTGAGCCAAGCAACCACAATGCTTTATCAAAAATTAACCAGCTATTTGATGTATCTATACAAGCCTTACTCCATATATTTTTAACATTATTAATGTTCTTCTGAGTCATTTGGTCTGTATCTGTAAATCCCATAAGATAGGCTATTCTTACATCATGCACATCCACAGGGGGTAGCATTAAGTCAATATCATTGTATTGATAATTGAAAGTATTAATCATTGTTCTAACAAAAAAGTTTCCAATCTTTGGCCCAAAGCCTCTAAAGCTTTTGAGTCTTCCAAGCACTTCCATACAGGATTCTGTGTTATCAAACAAATTTAAGGGGTTACCATCATATTGATGTATAAGAGTATAAGTGTTTTGTATATATCTTTTAACAGCCTCATTTATATATCTAGGGTGCAGATACTCTTTTATGATTTTAGACAATTGATCCTCTGTTTGGATGCTCAAATAATCAGGGGTAAAAAAGTTTTCTTTTTCTCTATAAAGCCTGTTAGCCCCTCTATAGAGAATCTGAGATTTCATAGCATAGTCCAGCTGTAACACATAAAAAATAAATAATGCTTTGTGCAAATTATCCAATCCAACCGGTATAAGTTCTTCTGCATTGATTTTCGTGCTGAAAATACCAGAGTTGCTGTTATATAACAGTGTAACCTTAATAACAAACTCCTGTGGTGTCATATACGTAGTTTAACATTTGTTTACTACCTTGAGTGCAGGGCTACTAGTTCCAACATAGCCACAAATGCTCCACTAATGGAATTTATAAATGTTAAACTATTCCCATGGATCACGTTGCAATAATGAAAAAACAGTGGAACCTAAGTCCAAAGATTCTAGAAGGAGCTAAGACTGTGGAATCCCGATGGTATAAACATAAAATTGCTCCGTGGAACAAAATTAAAATAGGTGATGCTATATATTTTAAAGACAGCGGAAATCCAATAACAATAAGGGCTGTTGTCTCTAAAGTGATACAATTTGAAATTGAGAATAATCAACAGGCATTTAATATTATGAATAAATACTCTATGGATGATTTGGGAACAAAAACACTATCTAAAGATATTAATAATTATATTTCGGACAAAAATTATGCTATCTTTATTCATTTTAGTAAAGTTAAAAAAGTAAAACCTTTTGAAATTGATAAAAAGGGTTTTGGTATGCAATGCTCATGGTTAACAGTAGAATCAATTGATAAGATAAAAAAAGCGTAAAATGAAAAGGTTCACTTTACGCTATAAAATAATTGATTATATACCTTAGCAAAGTCATCAAGATAAAAATCCATAATACCCGAAATGCTTTTTGAAATATCTAACCATGTAAATCGGATAACGGTACTTTTACCAGGATCTTTCATTAATCTAATGGTATCTATTCCGTATGGACTCTCTTTCAGATCAAGACATTCGGTCCCTTCGCTGAATAGTAGATTAATTTTATTCTTTTCTATAGCAGACCACCTAGTGATAAACTGACCAAATTTAGCTTTTATAACTAAATAAAGGTAGTCGTAAGTAAAACTTAACTCAAGATAATTTTGTTCATCTTGCAGTGAATGAATTATTTGTTGGCTCATCAGTGCTCCTTAATTGTTTTACTGCATCTTTAACAATATCGAGATAAACGGTGGTATGTGAAGGTATGCTTTCCCCAATCCCAAAAGTATAAAATGTTAATTTTGCAGGGGATAAGAGATCATCACTTTTCTCTACTTTGCCAATACATACACATTTGTCTTTTTTACCAAAATATATTTCTTGTATATTAGGTGAATTTAAAAATTTTTCAAAACGAGAAATTGGTAATTCAAACAGAAGCATTTTCATTTCACTTTGTGCTGGTATGACAATTACTAGGTGAATATAGTTTTTATCATATGGTAGTCTTGATAAAGTGAGCATCCTTATGTCATCAATTACATCTATTTTTGCTGTTGTTGTCATATTCTTACCTCTCCTATTTTTTTTTATACTACAATATAGATAAGTTTATTAAGTTAGATAGTTTATAACAAAAAATTAATATTTAATCAATTAAAAAGAGTATGTTCCAACGCCAACAAGATAAGCTGTAAAAAGAAGTGTTTGCAGCATCAAAAATATAAACAGTACACTTAAAAATCTCACACTTCTTACCGGAAAATTAAAAACCATTGCGGACATTATATACAACGGTAAGCAGACACTGGCATATCTAAACAGCATATTGTGGCTGACTATACTGCTTAGCATTAACACATATATTAGTGCGTAAATAAATAATGAATTTTGTTCCAAAGACCTTCCATCAAAAATAAGGTAAATTTTGATAAAACAGTAAATAAGAATTGTTAGCAAAAATATTAATAAAATTAAATTTAAAAACAAATCTAAATTAATCCTTCCCTGGTATTTTGAAAAATAATCAACAATAAACGCGAGTGGGAAAAATTTCATCTCATGAAGTACTGTTTGTGTCTTAATTGAGGCGAAAAAGTCTCCGGTTTTCTCAAAAAGATGATAGTAAAAGATAAGAACAGGGGTAAATATTACAACAAAATAGGTGGATAATTTCGGTAATTTCTTAATTTCCTGATTATATTTCTCCCCCACAAGAAAATGAAATAAAAAAGGAATGACTAAAGCAAAACCTGCCGATCTGGTTATAATAGAAAATCCTATAAAAAAAGCGGATAAAAAGTACTTTTTCTTAAACATAAAGTATAAGGATGCGCTTGAAAGAAATAAAAATAAGGATTCGGCAGAAACCAGATTAAAAAAATAGCTACCAGGAAAAACTATCAGTAACAGAAAAACAAAATACTTTTTATCATCAAAAAGCCAGACAGTCTCCAAAAGCTTGTCTAACATAAACAAAGCCAATCCAAAAAATACAGTGGATATTGCAATGCCTGCTATATAAAGGTGATTTAAACTCTGACTTAATGGAAAAAAGTAGCCGGTACTTCTAATAATGAGGGGGTATAGCGGGTACAAATCCCAATTTTCAAAAGTTCCGTATTCAAACTGCTTTGCCGTATAGCCATTTTGTACTGTGTCAATAAACCTTTGGGAGTTTGACCTATACCATAAATCAGAAAAATTCAAAGACAACTCGTTATTAAAAAAATAAAAAACTAAGATTGAAAAGAGATATCTAACTGCCAATAAAAGTATGGCTAGAATTAACCATTTAATTAGCCTCTTAATATTTCGCATACTATTATATTATGCCAAATATTTAATATGATACAGAGATAAAAATGCAATAAGAAGCAGTACCGATACGGAATAAAATTGAAAGCTTGTTAGGGAGAAGATCATCACTAAAGCCATTAATAAGAGCATAAAAAACTTATACTTCAAATTTTTTAAACTATAAAAATAAAATAAAGGAATCAACAAAAATAATAAATCATTGTATGTTGTGTGAATATTAAATATTAATCCGAAAATTATTATTAATGGAAAAAGAACTTTTATATCGTAACCTTCTTTAAATTTTTTGTTTATTAAATAAAACGCAAAAGCAAGACTTATTATTGTAAAAAATAAAATTATTTTTATATCTATATATTTATAAAAAACAAAAAAATTAAAAAGGTAGCCGTCGTGCGTTTCAATTTGATGTGAAAGTAGATAATTAAAATATTGTACAAATAATTTACTCCCGAAAATCAATATATTGACTGCTAAATAGAATAGTAATGTTATTAAAGTATAGAATAGATATTTTTTTTTCTTTTTACTAAAGATAAAAACAAATGGTATTAGCAATAACACCTGTGGTTTGATTATAAGCAGTCCTGATAATATGCCGCTAATTTTATCATTTTTTTTAACTAAACTAATTAATAATAAAATTAGAATTAAGAATATAAACGGAGAGATTTGACCGTAGTACATTCCGCCAAAAAATATCGGGGTTGGTATTGAGATCAAAATAATCCCAATGTCACTGCCATATATTTTTTGTAGTTTAATAAGACCAAAACACATGATACCTAGTACAAGAAATGTATATAATCTATAGGAATCCGTAATTGAAAGATAGGTAAAGGGTATAAAAAAGTAGGCAATGATTGGAAAGTTGATAAATCTTAGATAACGCGATCCTCTTTCATATAAATTTAGATTCTGCAAAGTTTTACTATAAAAAATAGTATCGTTATATATATCTTTTATTTTTCCTTCTCTAGCAAGTTGCGCAGCCACGTAATAAACTTTAAAATCACTCTTTATAAAGTAATTTGTAAGGTTTTTATCAGTTATAAATTTGAAATAGAATATAGTATAAAAAAGTAGTGTAGAAATAATTAGTAGAGTTTTTAAATTCAGATTCTTTAACGGCATTAGTTAAGACCAAAAAATTGACCTAGATCTTTATTTATCCTTTTTCTAAAATAAGATTTTATTTTTTCCGGATGAATCCAGATAAAATCTCCATTATTATCGTTGAATCTTTTTTTGAAGGTTTTATCCTTACATACTATTTTACATTCAACATATTCGTAATGATGGCCAATTGAAAATATTTTTTCTGAAGATATTAAGGAGGTGGCTTCAACGATACAACCTGTTTTTTCCAATACATCGGAGGCAAAGGTTTCTGTATAAGTTGCTCCCGGGATAATAACATTAGAAGGAAACTCCCACTTGATAATATCGCTAGTCTCTGAATTTTGAGGTTTAATGAGAAGGATTTTACCATCCTCATTTCTGACTATTGCAACAGCAATATTTTTGAATTGCTTTATTTTTTGTTGTGTATCCAACATGTTTTTACTTTTAATTGTTCTATGATCAAGATCCAAAAGGCAAAAAGAATGCTCACTTTCGGGTTTAGGCTCACCCGACAACCTGCGCGATACGCATTTGTGAGAAATGCGCTTCTTGTTATGTTTTAGCGCTAAATAAACATAACGTGTACTTTATTTTTTTAGTAGCCTTTTACTTACGTTAAGTAAGAACAAGATTCTACCAATCAAAAGTACTATCTCCTTAGGAGAGAATTAATTTTCTCTTTAGAAAGGAGGTGATCCAGCCGCAGATTCCCCTACGGCTACCTTGTTACGACTTCACCCTCATCACTGGTTCCACCTTGAGCCCAATTACATGAGACTTCGGGTGGCCTCAGCTTTGCTGGCGTGACGGGCAGTGTGTGCAAGACCCGAGAACGTATTCACCGTAGTATAGCTGACCTACGATTACTAGCGATTCCG
>MEUV01000030.1:10302-10445 GCA_001772575.1 candidate division WWE3 bacterium RBG_19FT_COMBO_34_6
TACGAGCTGACGACAGCCATGCAACACCTGTGCAAGCTTCAAGCAAAGCTAGATCGTTCCCCTTTCGGTTCACTACTACTTGCATGTCAAGCCTGGGTAAGGTTCTTGGGTTAACAGCCAATTGAAGAGCATGCTCCACCGCT
>MEUV01000030.1:10536-20714 GCA_001772575.1 candidate division WWE3 bacterium RBG_19FT_COMBO_34_6
TTACAGGCATCTAGCAAGCATAGTTTACAGCGTAGACTAAACGGGTATCTAATCCGTGTCGCTCCCTACGCTTTCGTTTCTAAGCGTCAGGTTAGTCCCAGACAGCTGGCTTCCCCCTCGGTATTCCTTATGATATCAACGCATATCACCGCTACACCATAAGTTCTGCTGCCCCCTAACCACCTCTAGTAAAATAGTATCAATAGCATGTTCCCGGTTGAGCCGGGAGATTTAACTATCGACTTAAATTACCGCCGACAAACGCTTTACGCCCAATAAATCCGGGTAACGCTTGCACCCTACGTATGACCGCTGCTGCTGGCACGTAGTTAGCCGGTGCTATTCACAGAAGTTTACAACCCGAAGGCCGTCATCCTTCACGCGGCGTCGCTGCATCAGGCTTTCGCCCATTGTGCAATATTCCTCACTGCTGCCTCCCGTAGGAGTAGGGCCCGTGTCTCAGTGCCCTTCTGGCTGTCCATCCTCTCAGACCAGCTACCCGTCATAGGCTTGGTGGGCATTTACCCCGCCAACTACCTGATAGGATGCAGGCTCGTCTCTAACCGATAAATCTTTGCAGTTTCCTGCGTATCGAGTATTATCAAGGGTTTCCCCAAGTTATCCTCGAGTTAGAGGTTGATACCTACATATTACTCAGCCGTTCGCCATGCTACAAAATTTCCGAAGAAACAAAGTAGCATTCGACTTACATGTTTTAGGCACGCCGCTAGCGTTAACCCTGAACTAGGATCAAATTCTCAAAGAAAACATTCTTTTTGCCTTATGAATCTCGAAAGATAATAAGATCATAAGACATCTCAATTTTCAAAGAACAACTTTAAGTACAGAGAATGTATACTATAAAAAACTACTCTATGCAAGGGTATTTACTCAATATTTCTTACTTCAACTTTGTTCGTCCGAAATAATCGCGATAAATTAACCGACATTTTGTTTTTATTAAAAATAGGTACGCACGTTATCAGGTCGATATGCATAGATTTCAACTCAGGCCAGGTGTGAACCACCAAATTTGAATTGGAGAGTATAAATGTAAAAGATAGACCTTGATTTTTAAACTTTGTGATCTTTGAATCCACCACTTTGAGTCTATGCAGGTTGCAAAACTCACCGATATTTCTTTGAAGAGCTGATTTTGAATTAATAATATCTTCTTTTACACCTTTTATTTTAAACACATAGTGGTCGACATAGGGAAAATGCTCTTCGGGATTGTTTTCAAATGTATATATCTGGGTTATGTTTGGAAGATCCAAAAGATCAGTCTTTGGGGTAACTTTTAGAACATACATGGAACTGGCATTACCTATTGTCTCAGCCCCTGAATATCGTGTGAATTTTCCAATCTTATCTTCAACTAAAAGGTTATATTGATTGATAATATCCTGTATTTTTATCTCTTTCTCGGGATTTTTTAATCCGGAGGTAAAATTTAAGAAAATATATAAACCACTATAATTATTATTTTTTACAAGCAATTCAACAGCTCTATGAATAAATAATTCAATTCCATATCTAGTATAAGGAGGGTCGGTGGCTATTACATCATATTTATTAATAAAATTTGTTGGAAAATTTTTTCTGGCATCGTATCTATAATAATTTATTCTTTTTAAAGATTTTTCTTTCACCTCTTCTTCTAGAAAAGTAATAAGATCATCGTCTATCTCAAAAACGTCAATAACCTCATAAGAGTCATTAAGTAGACCTATGGCTAAACTGATAAAATCATCGTCTCCTATTAAAGCTATTTTCTTATTTTTTATCATACCTTTATCGGAAATTATTTTTGCTTTATTTAATGTAGATTTGGAATCAGCAAAAAACTGATCGTAATCTCTTTTTGCCTCAATATACTTTGATCTAATATCTTCAATGGTTCTAATTATCTTTTTTTCATTATCAGAAAAATTATCTTCATATATACTCCATTTATAAGGTTTTGGATTTTGATCTAGAAAAGTCTTCTTTTTATCTACTTTGAGGCTGACTTCGTCAGAATCTACTTCTTGTAGATACTGCGAGATGCTTGTCTTGAAACTTTTTAGAACACTTTTTGGAATACCGGTTTTAGTTATTAACTCATTGTTTGTAATATTTTTTTCTGTTGCCAAAATGTATAGTAAACCTTCAATTTCAGCTTCTTTTAGATCAGGATTATATTTTTTTAGATCATTTATTAGACTTTCCATCCCTGCCATTATACAACAAGGTAAATAAAAAAAGGGCATTAATGAATAATAAAATATTCAAATGCCCTTGTTTGGTTAATTTACAGACCTGTTACCAATCTTTGATATATATAAGATGCGCCTACCGATAAACCGATGAACAAAAATACTCTCTGTCCAGGAACATGTTTACGTGCTACATCATAAAAAGTAACGTCGTCAGTGATAATCAAATCAGGCTCACCAAAAAGAGCGAGATTTGCATCAGCTGCCTCATCATGAAATGTAAACACTTCGCCTTGAATCGGGGAATTACTTAGTAATTTTTTCAGTTTTTCCAATTCATGGCAATTTTGAAGATAAACTAAAATCTTCCTTTGTTTTCCCATTAGACATATTCTCCTTTTGATTTGAAAGTAAAAAATGGGTGTTTTTAACAGATCTTCAATAAAGTCTTGGATATTTTACAATAACAAATAAAATTCCACAACTTCGTACTATTCTAATTTTTATAGGGATTGCTAGGTTTATTTATAGCGAATATTAGGACAATATAATCATTAATGAAGAAGGTTCTTATCTATATATCTGTCTTATTAATATTTCTTAAAATCAATACATACGCGCAAGTTGAAACCTTACCAAAGCTTGGTATTCCAAGCGACCGAATATCCTCAATCTCCTCTTCAAATTTTGGATTAATAGCAGGAGAGTACGATCCCCGTCTTTGGAATAATCCCTCTAATAAATATATGTAACTACTTTTCAATATGTAAATTAATATATCTTAATGGATATATAGTGATTGTAGGTTGATTTTGTGTCTCAATAGTGGGTTTATTTATCCATAGAGCGAATACGCTATCGATGTTCTTTTTGGCTTCTTCAGATACTACGTTTATGTTAAATTTTAATACTTCTTCTTTTAGAAGATTTTTTTCTCGAATGCTTATAGGTTCTACCCATGTATAAACTAACACATAATCTTTATTACTTAACCTATCTTCGAATAATAAATCAATATTTCTAGGTAATTTATTTAATAGATTATTTTTTCCTTGGTTATCTTTAGCAAAAAATACCCTAATTTTAACTTCTTCATAAACCTTAGGCGTAGGTATATACACAGTGTCTTTATGATGTTCTTTATTGCTATTTAACTTATCTGGATATCTTAGATTAGGAACTGATAAACCAATGCTAGGTAAAAATTTTTCGACTGTATAGTTACCTTTATTCCATCTCAATATTAAACGATCTGTTTGATTAGTTGATACTCCTTTATTCCATGCTATTCTGCATAAACCTGAAGCATGCATACTTATTTTCCATGTATTACCCATTGTTCTAGTAAGAAAATAAACATCATTTTTTTGTATCCAAAATCTCCATATTGGGGATAATATTTTTTCTTTATTTCCAACCGTAAATCTAATCATTTTTGTTTCTATTTAGTAAATTTTTAAAATACAACAGAGATAACAGCAATAGATTTACACCCCATATTCATGATTCGTTTATTTGGAATTGTTTTAATTCATTTACTGTTAGAGTACCATTATCTGCTTCAGCATGATGATTGGGACAAAGAGCGATACCATTTTTAAGAGAATCATCATGACTTGTTGCTCTGCCAATAATATGGTGAGAAATTACAAATTTGTTATAACCACAAATAGCACACTTATATCCATATACTTTAAGAATCATTTTTTGAAATCTTTTGAAATCTGTTGTTGTCCTCTTAACACCATTTCCACGGGCAGATATATTAGTTTGTCTTATTGGTAAACCGTATTTAATTAATCTCTTATAAACTACATCCCAACTACAACCATATTCGCTAGATATTTGATTAATTGTTTTACGTCCACTTAGATACTCGCGAATGAGGTATTCTTTAGTAAGATGATATTTCGTTTCATATAATGAAGATTTTTCCCACATTCTTTTTAACTGTTCAATAGAATGACTATCACGAAGGGGTATACTAAATTTTTTTAACCAGTAATTAATTGTCTGTGGGGAGCTTCCAAGCTCTGAAGCAATATCTACTGTACTTCTTTGGTTATCTATATATTCCTTTTTAATCCATAATTTATTCCTATAAGACATCATTTTTAACTCATCACCTGAATGACTATGTCTTATAGGAATTTTGTGTTTATTTAACCAATATCTGATTGTCTCACCTGTACAAGAACAAATCCTGCCAATTTCTATAATACCTTTTTTATAGTTTACGTATTGTTGAATTAACCATTTCTGATCTCTATAACGTTCTTTTACTTTATTAAAATCACCTAGAGACATATATACTTTTATTTATTTATAAGTATTCTAACCACGAAATTTTCTAATTATTGATTCACATATATCATAAAGTGTTTTAGCCCAGGAATCGTTTATCTCAATATTTTCCTGCAGTTCTTTATGTATATGAACAAGGTTTCTAAAATCTTTTATTAAATAAATTTTGTGATACTCAGTTTCGGAAATTAGTCTATTTTTATAAGCCTTCTCTATAGCTGAAATAAAATCTTTTGTTTGTGTTTTTTCACGTAAGATAGCCTCAATTATTGAACCGTAGAGTATTATTGCAGGCTTCCATAATGTACTTTTTAAACAAATCTTTGCAGATTTATAATCTCTTTGAAGTAATATTCTCAAATCTTTATTTTCTATAAAATCAAATGTCCTGCTACCTGCAATCGATCTGTAATTGAAATCGGTTCTACTATATTGCTTCTTCATTCTCATACTCTGTTTTTTTATAAAAGAGTCTGACTCCACTTTTTCTCCTGGATATTTCATTAAATAATCTCTTTTACTCATTCCATGAACTTTTATTAAATGGGTGGTCATGTTGCTAAATAATCCTGAGCATTCTCTGCATACTACTTTATCATTCATATGAAAGTATTATACCAATAATTATTTTAATAACTTATTATCCAATATTATAATGTGATAGGTTTCTTTTTGCTTTTCCAATATTTTAATTAATCTAACTAATTTTTTATCCATATACCTATTTTATAAAAAAATTATGAAATAAATGTTAAAAGTAGAGTAGTGTGGTTAGATCTATAAAATAATACCTCCACCCAAGACTTCTTCACCTTTATAAAACACAGCGCTTTGGCCGGGGGCAACTCCAAATGGTTTTTCTGTTAACACTACTTTATAAGTATCATTCTTCTTAAAAGTAACAGTACCAGGAAATAAATCCCCAAGATGTCTTATTCTTACATCAACCTTTGCTTTATTGTCTATTTTCTTATTTACCCAGCTTGCATCCGTAACACAAAATTCATCTTTTAGCACATCAGATGCGTAACCGACAACTATGGTGTTATTACTTGCATTTTTACTTACAACATACAAGGGGAGTCCGAAGTATTTGTTAACTTTAAATCCATGTCTTTGCCCTATGGTATAAAACCATACACCGTCGTGCTCACCAACTTCCTCGCCGTTAGTAAATAATACTTTTCCCTTTTTTATCTTCAATCTTTTTTGTAAAAACTTCTTAATATCAACCTCTCCGATAAAGCATATTCCCTGACTATCCGGCCTATTGTATGTTGGCAAATCAATATCTTCCGCTATTTTTCTTACCTGTTTTTTTGTTAAATCACCTATCGGAAACATTACTTTTGAAAGTTGGTGCTGATTTAATCTGTATAAAAAATATGATTGGCCTTTATCGGGATCTATACCTTTAAGAAGGCTGTACTCATTTTCTTTTGATTTTTTTACCCTTGTATAATGCCCGGTAGCTAAATAATCAAAACCGTTATTTAACACCCAGTTTAAAAACAATCCAAATTTAATCTCGCTATTGCATAAAATATCCGGATTAGGCGTAAGTCCTTTTTCATACGAATTATAAAAATAATCAATAACTCTTTTTTTGTACTGAGCTACATAATTGAGATGATTAAATTCAATCCCTAATTTTGAACATACAGAAATAGCAAATGATCTATCCTCGTCAGAGCTGCAACCATCCGTCTTTTTATCCCAGCACTGCAAGTATATACCAACCACATCATATCCTTGTTCTTTGAGCAAATACGCAGCCACAGAGGAATCCACCCCGCCGCTCACACCAACAGCCACTTTAATTTTTTTAGTATTGATTGATTTCATACCTTGGCAAAATTATACAAGATCAAATAAAATTTTCTATTTGGATACTATGTAGGTGAGTCTTGTAGCGTCTTCCATGCCGCCTATAAGGTCACGGATTATATCAAAGGCTTCCTGATAACTTAACCTTCTAAAATTGTGGGGAAAGTAATGGAACACTTGATTTCTTCCAAGCTTCCACAGTTCCCAAAGATGCGCTGCTAATTGCTCTCCGGTGCCTTCATTTGAAACCAACTTCTTGAAAACATTCTCATGTTCATCAAGAAATCTGGGATTTAGGATTCTTCCGATCCTGATATCATCTCCGTAGTACTCATCTTCCCTAATAAACTTTAGATCTAAAAAAAGCTTTTTTAAAAATCCTTCATATGCTTTTGAAAACAAAAAAACTAAATAAGAGTAGTCGGTAAGATTGTTCTGTGCTTGATTGTTCTGCTCAAGAAGTATCTCACCGTCGGAAATTAAACCTTTTAGATCATCGGTAAGATATGACCAAAGAGATGAGTTCCTATCAATTAATTGCATAAATCCTTGTATGTTTCTTTTTAACTTTATTTGTTTGCAAACTCTGAAATACTTTCCATAAAAGATTCTTGAATTACTTTTATAGGAATTATTACGGCATTGGTAACGTAACCTTCCTCACTTTTAAAAGAAACATCAACTAATCCTGATTCTCTCTGAATATTTGTAAGCGAAAAATTTTCTGTAGGATCACCTAAAGACGGCTTCATAAAAATTTTTAAATATTGATAATCACGCCACTGATCGGTATAAGTAACCACCAACTCGTGATCAAATACCGAACCTCCGCTAATACTTGCATACTTTTTACCTGATAATAAAGACTTTTTACACTCATCCAGGTCTTTACAGACATACTCATAAAAATCCCATGTAGAAGGGGAGCTTAGAATTATACTAAAACCGCTATTATTCTTATTTTGAGATGAAATCCCTTTTACTTCATCCTGACTGCCTGAAGATTCTGACATATAGCCGATATAGCCAAGTAATGCAGCCCCAAAAATTGACAAGACAATTATAATAATTACAACGGAGAATCCTTTTTTCATAAATTAATGAACTCAAATTATTAAATACCTGTCAAGTAACAAATTAAAGATATTGTCTTGTATAATGAAAATATGAAAAATTTAAAAGTTGCGCTCATACATGATTATCTTACACAGTACGGTGGCGCGGAAAAAACACTTGAAGCAATTATAGAGATATTCCCTGATGCTGATATATTTACAAGTTTTTATGAATCAAAAAATATGTCGGATCAAATAAATTCAAAAAATATTATTTCTTCTAAAAAAATGGGAAAATTTATAAGTATTCATCCTATTCTTTCAAAATACCTTACATTTTTAATACCGTTAATCTTTGAAAATTATGATCTGGGAGATTATGATCTGATCATTTCCGATAGCAGCTCTTACGCCAAAGGTGTAATAACAAACCCTAATCAGATGCACATTTGTTATATTCACACACCGCCAAGATTTTTATATAAATATTCCGTGGAAAACACAAAAAGAAACAAGTGGTACTATAGATGGATTGTCCGCTATATTGATAATTTATTGAGATTATGGGATTTTCAAGCTGCTCAAAGACCGGATTTTCTAGTCTCTAATTCTTTTGAAATCCAAAAAAGAATAGAAAAATTTTATAAAAGAACATCCACAGTTATACACCCCCCGGTTGATTATATCGAAACTAAAGATTTCTATCCTGAAAAAAATTACTATCTAATAGCAGGTAGGCTTGTTGCGTATAAAAACTTTGATATTGTAATTAAAACCTTTAACGAGTTAGAAAGTCTAAAACTTCTTGTTATAGGAAACGGTCCACTGGAAAATGATTTAAAAAAGATGGCCGGTAAAAATATAAAATTCCTAGGAAAAGTAAATGAAAAAGAAAAACATTTAATAATGGAAAACTGCTTAGGTCTTATTAATCCGGTAAAAGACGAGGATTTTGGCATAGTACCTGTTGAAGTGCTACTACATGGTAAACCTGTTTTAGCTCATCGATCCGCCGGTCATTTGGAGACTATCGTGGAAGGGGTTAACGGAGAGTTCTTTGATATTTTAGAAATTAACAATCTTAAGGGAAAAATTATTGAATTTGATAAATTTATTAATAATAACAAATATGATGCTAACAGAATTAAATCCACTGCACAAAAATTTACAAAAGAAGAATTTAAAAGAAATTTTTCAAAGTTTGTTTTTGATAAATTAGACAAAAAAAATAATTAGAACTTTAATGGTATGCCAGAACTACCGGAAATAATAACAATTAGAAATAATCTTAGAGATGAGGTCCTGGGAAAAAGGATACTTGATATTATTTCCTACAGAAAATACCCCCTGAAGCCTTCTAGAGCTTATTTTGATAAACATGCTCTTAACCGGGCAATAGATAATGTCTTTAATATAGGTAAAATGTTGGTATTAGAACTTTCCTCAGGATATTTTATAGTTATCCATCTTAAAATGACAGGTAATTTGCTGCTAAATAAGCAAGATCCGTATGTAAGAATAACTTTAAAACTTGATAAGAATACGAGTTTAAATTTTTCAACTGTAAGGTTGTTTGAATACTTTGCACTTTGGGATAAACAAAAAATTGAGAACTATAAAAAAACCATAGGAAAAACTCCTATTGAAAGTGATCTAAGTTTCAAACAATTTCGATCGATCTTTGAAAAAACTTCAACAGCAATAAAAACAGCTCTTTTAGACCAAAAAAGGATTGCCGGACTAGGAAATATATATGTAAACGAAGCTCTTTTTTTAGCTAAAATTAATCCGAAACGGCCTTCGAATTCATTGTCACAGCAGGAATTTTTGCTATTATTTAAAAAAATTGAGTCGGTTCTTCTTATGGGTATAAAAAACCATGGTAGTTCTTTCAATAGATATAAAGATTTGTATGGTCGATCCGGTAGTCAACAAAAATTTTTTTATGTTTACGGTAAAAAGGATAAATTATGTATTCATTGTGGTACTTCATCGATATTTTATGAGAAAATTCATGGAAGGGGTACATTTTACTGCCCGAAATGTCAAATATGATTATAAATAGTATCTCATTAATAAATTATAGAAATCATAAAAAACTAAACCTGGAGTTTGCTGACAAAATAAATTTAATAATTGGACCAAATGGCGCAGGTAAAACAAATGTGCTAGAAGCAATTAATATACTGTCTACATCTAAATCCTTCAAAGCCCGTTATGACAGGGATTTAATCAATTATGAGGAATCTTTTACTAGAATCACAGTCAATATAAAAGGAGACGACGAAGATATTGTAATGGAGCTTACAATTAGTAGATCTGAAGGTGATGACAATAGATCAATAAAAAAACTAAAGATTAATAACGTAGCTAAAGCCTTATATTTAACCGGACAAGAGTTTAACACGGTACTTTTTTCTCCTGAGGATATAGATTTTGTTACGGGTACACCAAGTTTAAGACGAAAGTATATTAATCTTACTCTTTGGCAAATCGATAATAAGTATAAAAAATGTTTACTTCTGTACAATAAGTCTCTAAAACAAAGAAATAAGCTTCTGGCAAACATTAATGAGTACAACACAGGTGGTGACCAACTACCCTTTTGGAATGGAAAACTTCTGGAATATGGTGAATACATACAACAAAAAAGGGAGGAGTACATTACTTTTACAAACAACTTCCTTGAAAATATATATAATGATCACATTTTTACACCAAGTAAAATTTTTATTGAATACAATGCAAACTCAATAAATACTGATAGACTTTTTAGTTATAAAGACAAGGAAAT
>MEUV01000031.1:0-1623 GCA_001772575.1 candidate division WWE3 bacterium RBG_19FT_COMBO_34_6
TTCACTTATTATTTATTCAATTTTAACGTTAGCAATTTTCAAATTGGTTCCGGTTGTTTTGACAATGCCTGGTATTGCCGGATTTATTCTTTCCATCGGAATGGCCAGCGATGCTAATATTCTGATCTTTGAAAGAATTAAGGAAGAAACTTTATGGGGAAAACCTATTGATATTGCTATTAAAAATGGTTTCGAAAGAGCGTGGACATCAATTAGGGATTCAAATATATCTTCACTTATTACGTCTTATATTTTATTTGAGTTCGGAACAGGACCTGTTAAAGGCTTTGCACTGACTTTATCTCTTGGTATTGCCGTATCTTTATTTACATCCATTTTTGTTGTGAGAACACTGATAGAGGTTTTCAATGTGGGAAATTATAGAAAGGCAATAAAATAAATGTGGAATTTAATGAGATTTAAATATGCTTATTTGATTTTTTCTACAGTTATTCTAATTCCCGGAATTATTTCCTTAATTTTTTTTGGACTAAGACTTGCAATTGATTTTACCGGAGGATCAGTTTTTATTTATGATATTACAAAAGTAGACAAAGATTCTCTACAACAAAATATTAATAATATTTTTCAAGAAAATAAGATTGAGATTGAAAATTTCATTTTGGGAAATGACTCGATAGAGATAAGGACCGGACCTATTGAAGGAAAAGGTAACCAGGAAGTTGACGGTAAAATAAAAGAAAAATATCCGCAGATCATACAAAGATCATACGAAAGTATCGGACCCTCAATAGGCCGTGAGACAACAAAAAATGCCTTTGTAGCTCTGGGTTGGGTATCCCTGGGTATACTTTTGTATATAGCCTATGCTTTCCGCGATGTACCAAAACCGTATTCAAGTTTTAAATTCGGCATCAGTGCCATTATTGCCATGCTTCATGATGCTTTGATGCTTCTTGGAGCTTTTTCCATTTTAGGAAAAATTTTTAGGATCGAGATAGACGCTTTGTTTATTACAGCAATGCTTACGGTTATCGGGTTTTCGGTACATGACTCTATCGTTGTTTTTGACAGGATCAGGGAAAATCTCAAAAAACTTCCTACCAGTTTAAGTTTTGAGTATGTGGTTAACTACTCGATCGTCGAAACTTTAAACCGTTCTTTTGCCACCTCCCTTACTGTGTTAATGACCCTTCTATCTCTTATTGTACTTGGTGGGGAAAGTATTAGATATTTTGTTTTAGCACTGTTGATCGGAATTATTTCAGGAACTTATTCATCGATCTTTACCGCAAGCCCTATCCTTGTTATTTGGGAGGAATTAAAAAGTAGAAAGCATAAAAATTAGACGTTGATAGTTGAAAGATAAAATGGTCTAATGATCAAGCTATGGCCGTATGGAAAATAATAGATAAATTTGATCCCAAAAAAGATATATTATCCCAAATACTTATTCATAGAGGTATCATAGACAAAAAGGATCAGGAAATTTTTTTAAATCCTCCCAGTGTGTCATCATGGTTTGTTAATCTACCCAAAGATTTTTTATCATCAATCAAATATGCCAAAAATTTAATTTTGGAATATATCAAACAAAATAAGCGTATCATTATTCACGGCGATTACGATGCTGACGGTATATGCGCCTCATATATACTTTTT
>MEUV01000031.1:1676-1949 GCA_001772575.1 candidate division WWE3 bacterium RBG_19FT_COMBO_34_6
CCGATTTGAGCATGGGTATGGCCTGTCACTAAATTCTATTAATTTTATAAAAGAAAAGTATCTAGCGGGATTAGACGGCAAAGATTGTTTATTCATCACAGTCGATAGCGGTATAACTGCAAAAGATGAGGTTAAATATATCAAAAAATTAGGTCACAAAATTATAGTTACCGATCACCACCAAAAACCTGACAAACTACCAAATGCGGACTGCATTGTCTGGAACGACCAGGTTGTAGGGACAACCGTTTCCTGGCTTTGTGCCGTAAGTCT
>MEUV01000031.1:2039-2331 GCA_001772575.1 candidate division WWE3 bacterium RBG_19FT_COMBO_34_6
AAAAAGAGGTCTTGAGATACTAAATTCCGATCCACCTTTATCATTACTATCACTTCTTGAGGTAGCGGGGAATTCAGATGGCGAGATAGACACATATGATCTTGGTTTTGTATTAGGTCCAAGGCTTAATGCAACAGGGAGAGTTGAGGATGCCTCAAAATCACTACGGTTGCTGTTGGAAGAAAATAAAGAAGAATCAAAAAAGATCGCATGGGAATTAAACCAGATAAATTCTTCACGTCAAGACAAAACATTTGAGATGTACGAGCTGGCCAAAGAATTTGAAAATTAC
>MEUV01000031.1:2351-4927 GCA_001772575.1 candidate division WWE3 bacterium RBG_19FT_COMBO_34_6
TCTTATCGCATCAATGCTTGTACAAAAATATAACAGACCGGCTATCGTTATTAGTTTATCCGACGGTATGGCTAAAGGTTCAGCAAGATCTATACCCGGAATTAATATAATAGAAATTTTACGGGAGATGGAAGATCTATTTTTGAGTTTAGGCGGGCACCCGATGGCCGCAGGTTTTAGTATCAAAAGGGAGAATATACCTTCTTTAACAGAAAATTTAATGGCCATTGCCGATACAAGATTAAAGGATTTTAAATTTGAAAAAGTAATTGAAGCGGTCTTGGAAATTCCTCTAAATTTTATAGATAAAAATACAGTCCAATCATTAGAAAAATTAAGACCATATGGATTGGGGAATACACAACCTATTTTTTGTTCCCGTAATCTTGGGATCTCCTCTTTAAATTATGTGGGTTCCCAGAATAATCACCTCTCACTAAAACTATTTGACGGCAAGATTTTATACAAAGCAATTTATTTTAATGCCGTTGATTTTGTACCGGAGCTAAATCAGGGAGATTTCGTAGATATTCTTTATACCGCCAAACTAAATACTTTTAATGAAAAAACTAATGTTGAACTAATTATCAAGGATATTAAAAAAGTATAGATAATACTTTAGAATTAGAACATGCCCATAAATCATCTATCCAAAAGCTACTTTCATTTTCCGATTGATTTTTGGCATGGAGACTCACTTAAGGTATCCGAAAGAATATCTCTTTATATAACAAGTTCTATTAGGGTGCTGTCTATAGGGCTTATCGGAATTTTTTTACCTATATATCTTTTTGAAAATTCTAAAAATTATTTATTTTTTCATCACGATATAGTTCTAAATGGCATGATGTGGCTTATCGTATATTTCGGATTAAGATCTCTTTTTACAATTCTTACTATTTTAATTTTAGGTAGGATTATTTTTAAAAAACTACATTTTCAGATCTCAATGGTAATAAGTTTTATCTTATTAATAATAGAAATTTATATATGGACATTAATTAAAACAAATGTCTTTTATATGGCACTTGCTGGCTCCTTATCAGGCGTAATAATCGCAATGTATTGGATACCATACCATATATTTTTTGTACGCAAATCAGGTGGAAATGTACGCCATTTTGGTCAAAAAGTAAGTATCAGGCACTTTTTAGATAAAATAGCCTCTGCCTTAGCTCCGTTTATCGGAGGTTTTATTATTGTAAAATTTGGATTTAATAACTTATTTATTGTTATTGCGATATGCTTATTACTTGCCTCAATTCCCCTTACGGTGGTTGTTCATGAATGGCAGCATCATGATCATGATATGGTAAAAATTTTTAAAAATTATGTTTTACAAAAAAAGTATTATAAATTAACTCTATCTTTTATGGGAGAGGGGATAGAATCCGTACTTTACAATTTTTTTTGGCCGCTGCTTATGTTCTTTGTACTTAATGACTTTATAAAGATCGGATTAATTAATACAATTTCTTTAATTTTATCTTCCTTTGCTATATTGTATGTGGGTAAACTTGCTGATAGATCCGGCACAAAAGTAATACATCTTATCGGTGCTTCTTTAAATTCACTTTTGTATATACCGAGATTATTTATAAGAAATGGTTTTTTTATTTTCTCCCTTGATATTTTTGATAGATTTAACTCATCTATGTACGCTTTGCCTATGATGGCAAAAACCTATGAGAAAGCAAAAAAATTCGGAGGGTCGGAATTTATTTTATTTAGAGAGTATGCGCTACATTTAGGAATTTTGATCATCTCGGTTTTAACTTTTTTGGTATTTTATCTTTTTCAAAAATGGGAAGTAGTATTTCTTTTTGCAGCACTTGGGTCAGGTTTAACTTATTTAATTGAGTGTGATAAAAATTAATTTTTTACGTTTTGTCTATACCACTCCAGGTATCTTTTACAATAAGAAAAATCAGTCAATTCTCCTGTCTGTTCATTTACTACCTTGTCGCATCTTTCTTTTTCTTTGGCAATATTCCCTCTTTTTGAATAATTTTTTAGGTTATACCAGTAAATCCCGAACGACACCGCCTGCACCAATAATGCAACCAGTATCATCATCAAAAATATTTTAAACATCGCTTTAATATATTTTCCGTCCACAGATTAATTTTACATAAATTATTAATAAAAACGAAATCTGATATAATTTATGTTGTTATTTGGGAAAAAAAGATTATGAAAAGAATTCTTATTAAAAATTTAACAAAGATGGTTGGTCAACAGATAATGTTGCAAGGTTGGGTTAAAACAAAAAGAGACCACGGAAAAGTAACATTCGTGGACCTAAGAGATACCGGCGGCATCATTCAATGTGTAGGTGTAAACATGATGAAGGATCTTAAAACAGAGTCAGTGGTCGAGATATACGGTCTGGTAAAAGAAAGACCTCAAAATATGATAAATGAAAAACAGGAGATGGGAAATCTTGAAATTGAAGTAAAAAACGTTGTTCTTTTGGGTAATTGTGTTGACCTCCCTTTTCCTATTGATACCGATGGTAAAGACCTTAATGAAGAAATAAAACTTAAATATAGATATCTTGATTTAAGAAGGGAAAG
>MEUV01000031.1:4962-6502 GCA_001772575.1 candidate division WWE3 bacterium RBG_19FT_COMBO_34_6
TTCAATCCATAAGATTGGAACTTTTCAAAAAAGACTATTTTGAAATAGAAACACCGATATTGACCAAATCAACCAAAGAAGGCGCCAGGGATTTTGTTGTTCCTTCCAGGCATTATCCCGGTAAGTTTTATGCGCTCCCTCAAAGCCCCCAGCAATATAAACAACTCTTAATGGTCGCCGGTTTTGAAAAATATTTTCAATTTGCTAGATGTATTAGGGACGAAGATCTTAGAGCTGACAGAGGATATGAATTTACCCAGCTTGATTTGGAAGCCAGTTTTATTGAAATGAAAGATATTATGTCTTTAATTCAAAATGTGATGGTCAAGTCTGTAAAAAGTGTCGGAGGTAAACTTAAGGATGAGAAATTTCCTAAGATTAAATATAGTAATGCTATCGATAAATTCGGATCGGATAAATTTGATCTAAGAACAGACGAAGAAAAAAAAGCAGGTGTTTTGTCATTTTGCTGGGTGGTTGATTTTCCCTTTTTTAAAAAGGTCAATACTTCTGATAAGGCCGAAGTAATGGATGGTAAAAGCGGATGGACTTTTACCCACAACCCATTTAGTATGCCAAAAAAAGAACATCTCAAATGGCATTTGGACGGAAAAAATATCGACAAAATTATCACCTTACAATATGACCTGGTATGTAACGGCTATGAAGTAGGAGGCGGTAGTATCAGAGCTCATAAACCTGATATTCTTAGAGCAACTTATAAAATAATGGGATATACCGATTCTCAAATTGAGGAAAGTATCGGACATATGCTAAAAGCTTTTGAATTCGGCACACCTCCGCATGGAGGAATTGCTCTTGGTATAGATAGGTTAGTTATGATTCTTACCGGCGAAGAATCCCTTAAAGATACGATTGCTTTTCCCATGACCTCCAGCGGAAAAACATCAATTATGGATGCCCCCTCATCAATTGATCCGGGTTTACTTCGAGAGTTGGGCATCAAATTAGCTGAAACAAAATAAATATGGTAATTACAATAACTCAAAAAATTAGATTTTTGCTAATTAGATTTGTAATTAGTGTTATCTGGTCGTTTGATGTTTTTTCTTATATTTTTTTCGGGAAAAAATTTGCAAAAATATTTTCATATAGTTTTATTTTATTTATTATTATCTCTTCAATTTTTTTATTACCATCTTCGGTTAGAATAAAAAAGGAAATAAATTTATTTTATTCAGGTATTAATTTTTTGGTATACGGACCTACTACTGTAAAAATTAATCCATCCATTATAAATAACCAGAATGTCATGGGAACAGCAAGTCTTAGACAATATGTTCCTACTTTACAAAAGAAAAGCGCTTTTCCTTATATTACTGCTAAAGCCCATTTGATAATTGATAATAATTCAAAAACAATTTTAAGCGAGCATAACATATACAGAACCTTTGCCCCGGCCTCAACCACTAAACTTATGACGGCCCTGGTTGCGCTTGATGTATATTCTCTTAATGAGGAGGTTAGTGTACTTCCCGGTTGTCTGGAAATTGACAGCACAAAAATATGGCTTCCGGTA
>MEUV01000032.1:0-6988 GCA_001772575.1 candidate division WWE3 bacterium RBG_19FT_COMBO_34_6
CCATTAGTAATCATTGATAATTTCCAGTTTTTTATAACATGGTTTTTACCTGATATCGTTCCCCTGATCTTTCCTGACCCGTTAAACATATCATAAATAACACCGTTTAAATCATCCTTGATACTTTTATGTAAGTTCTGGCTATCGTCTAGAATGCAAGGTAAATTACCCAAGGTATTCCACATAAATTCTAATCCTGCCCTTGTTGCACTAAAAACAGGCGTGTAACAATCGTTTCCCGGTTTTGCCCATACACTGGCAGCTGCAAAAAGTGCTGGCGTTTTTCCTGTATTAGCTTTAGCATAGTTATGAACCCATATTGGTGGTCGTCTTATTAGTTCTATCAATGGAGATGATAAGGAAGTGTTAAAAATTACTCTAAAAATATCGTTTTTATTATATTTTTCAATTTGTTTTTTCCATAAATCATAAGACCCAATTTTTTCGAAATTATCAGAAAATGTTTTAAATTGTTCATCATTTTTAATAAATAATTCGTTTTCAGTATATGGATTGAAATTTTTACAATCCTTTGTCCACCCTAATTTACTAACCGCCTTGATGGTTTCTAGTTTTGAAAGTTTTTTATAATAAATTATATATTTTTCAAGGTTTACTAAATCTTTTGTTTCTCCATCAAAATATAAAAACTTTCCGATATTCTTCAACCATGTTTTGAATTTAGCAACACTTGAAAAAGTATCATTATCACAAAAAACTTTATTATTATACTCGACCTCTTCTGTTCCATCTACAAAAATAATTTTAGTTGGAAACAATTTAACTGGCATAATTTTTTTATCAACATACATTTCTTGTTTTTCATCTTCATCATTTTTAATTTTTAAAATATATCTTTTGCAAAATCCTTGTTTTATCATGTAATACCCCGATTTATAATTATCTGGTAAAAAACATCCATCTGATAAAGGACATGAATTTTCTTTGTTTATCTCTGTCATATAGTTATTAACCTGTTCAAATATATCAACATTATCAACAGGTTTATTAATAGATTGTGGATTAAATCTAATATTTTTATCAATTTCAAGTTCCAGATGGAATCTATCAATTAATAATTTTGTTGCTTCTAGAGTATTTAAATTTTCCATTTTCATAACAAAGTCTATAACTGAACCACCACCACAACCAGAATAACAAAAAAATAAATCCTTGCTTTCATCAATGTGAAAAGATGGTTTTTTATCAGTGTGGCCGGGAAATGGGCAATTAATATTTTTTCGAGTATTGTATTCTATGCCATAATAGCCAAAAACTTGATTTAATGATAAACTAGACTTAACATAATTAAATAAATCATTACTATTAGAGTAATTATTCATTTTCTTAATGTTACGATCTTTAAGTTCAGCTAAATATCTATAAATTAATTTAAAATTATCGTTTATGCCTGCTATGTCAACGGGCATATTATTTTTATAAATATTTCCGGTCAATGTTATAGCATGTTTGACAAATATTTCTATTCCAGACTTAGACGGTAAATCTTTAAATTTTTGGTGAATCTGGTTCATTTTGATAGAAATATTTCCTTGCAAGCTTCCTTTAGCAATTACATGTAATCCCTTATTACTTCTTGAATACTCGATATAAAAACCATTATTTATAAATGGTTCTATAAATTCTTTAGCCCAATTATAAATATTACCTAAATCATCAAGGCACATATCAAAGTCTATAGCTGTATAGTTATTATCAAGGATGAATATTTTTGTATTTTCATTATATAGAACTTGATTATTTTTATCTTTCCAACTAACGATTTTACCGTTTTTATCAGCTGGAGCGTTACTGGATTCATTGCAATACATCCAGTTTTTTAATTGTTTAAGTTCATTATGAATCATTAAAATCATCCTTTCAATATTTTTAAATTATCTTCAAAGCTTTTATTCCTATCAAGAAATAACGGTGTATAGTCAATATAAGCTGTTTTTTTACTATTTGTATCTATTGCACAGTTACCAATAAAATGAGAGTTAATAAAAGACTTTTCTTTTCTTCCATATTTCCAAACATAAAAAGCCTCTTCAAAATTATTAAAAAACATTCTAAATTCAAAATTAAATTCAACAAAAAAACAATGCTTAATTTCTCTTGAATCGTTATAACATTCTTTTGGAAATTCATTTTTTAAACATTCTATAACTTCCCATGTCATATTATTTTTCATCCCCTTCTTTTTTTACTGGAATAAGTATAATCTTGTTATCACTAATTAGCATAGACATATCATCACCAGTTTTTAAGTTTAACATGTCTAAAAAATTTTTAGGTAGTAATATAAAATTACTGTCCCCTCTTTTAACTACTTTTTTTATTAACATTTTTATTTCTCCTTTCAAATTGAATAACGTACATATTATATTATATAATATGTACATAGTCAATAAAAATTAATCAATATCATAGATTAATATTTGTATTCCAGATGGAACAAATTTTTGAACCCATCTTAATTTATGTTTTCCAATAGTATTTTTGACTGGTTCGGAATACACTTTTAATTTTGGATCTTCTCCGGATCCTTCAATCTTTTTATTTTTTATTAATAGAAAATAGGAATAATAAGCTGCTTTCATATACTCATGCATAAGATAAAAGGCCTTTCTTTATTTATAAAAACCTTTAAAAAAGAAGTTTGGACAATTCTTTAATAAAGGCTTTTATATCAACTTATAATACTCAAATAGGGATTTAAATTATAGTTATTATTATAACATCACATGATATAATAAAATAGTATTTTCAGTTTTTTTAAATCTCCTTTATGTATGAATTGCTTTTATTTTATAAGAGCAATTCTTCTAATTTAACACTTAAACAATCTTGAACTTTTATGTTTTTTCTTCCTGAGTCATAAATTTTAATAAATGTTTTTATTGGCAGATAATAATAATTTCTATACTTTGTAAAATAAATTAAGAAAAAACAGGTATTATTATCATTCAAACTTTCTATTTTATAAAGGTTTGTACCTTGTTTTATATCCTTTCTTAAAAATGGCCAGCTCTCCTTCTCAGTCATTTTAGCATCAAAGCAAAAACAACCCTTGTGCGTGAATACCGTATAGTCAAAGGGTTCACCTGCCAAATATAATCCGTCATGTGTTCTCGATGGATTGTTTTTAAATCCAATTCCTTTACCCGATGATTTCACGCTTTTTAAATATAAATCAATTTTATTTTCAAAATCATTTTTCATAATTTTAGGCCTCCTTTTCTATTTTAGCAGCAGCTTCTAACATTTTTTTATTTCCGTCGGCTTCCTTTCTTATCTTTGCAGCAGCTTCTAACATTTTTTTATTCTTATTCTTGCTATTCTTCATCATCTTCACCCCAATTTCTTATTATGAATATTACTAAAATACTTCCATAGATACCTATTAAGGACATTATTAATATATCTATATATGTTATCATAGCCATTTTTTAACCCCTCCCCTATAGCTAATTTTAAATATTTTATCATGTGTTAACATCTGAATCTTAACATTAAATAATTTGAATTTTGGCAACAAATAAAAAGCATATTTATAAACATGTAAACAAAAAATTGAATTAGTTGATTGTGTCAATAATACATTTTTTTCCATTCTTAAATATTTCATCCTCTCAAATCCTCTCTATGACAAAGACTTGAATCTTTGTCCATATCAGTATTTTAAAATTATAAATTGTGTTTTTATAATGTTGTCGTGGACAAACTTGCAAGGGTTTTGACCTTCGTAAGTACCATATGGACAAAGTTTTGTGTCTTTGTCCATAACAGTATTTAAGCAAAAATTCTATTCAATATTTGGGCAGCATCTAGTTTGTTAATTTGTTTGTTTTTCATCTCTGGAAGTCTTGAATAAATATGTCTTAATTGTGCCGGTGTTGCTGGTTCATATTTCCATTTTTTAACCCTGTTAACATCCCATAAACAAATCGAATCTAGATGATTTTTTAATAAATAGGCGTACATCATTTCCAAACAATCTTGATAGTCATGTTTTCCTATCTTGCCTAATTCATCGGGTTTTGGAATAATTTTTTTAAAACCTGGAATTGATATTTTTAAGGATCCATCTGGAAGCCTAAAATAATTAACTCCAAATGTATTATAATTATTGTGTTTTGCCCATAAGTCTATAATTTTTATATTCTGAATCCATGATGCCGGGCAATCAGATTCTAGTTCTATTTTTTCTTCTAGTTCGAATAAATCGCCCTCGATTAAATTCTCTCTATCAGCTGGAACACTATTCATATTTAAACCCAATAAGGTCGGCGCACTACATAGATTTAAATTTTCCGAGACCCCAACGCAATCAATTAACAATAATTTTTCTTTGTCTGCATGTTTTCGGAGTCCTCTCCCGACCATTTGAGTATATAAACTTTCGTTTTCTGTTGGTCTAGCAATAATAATAGTTTCGATTAATGGAATGTCGGTTCCTTCTGTAAATATCATACAATTTATCAAAACTTTTATTTCACCTTTTGTAAATTTATCTATAATTTCGGACCTGTTTTTAGTTTTGGCAGATACCACAACCGACTCAGGTATTTTAGCTGCAATGTTTTCACAATGATTGACGTTAATTCCAAATATCAACGTTCTACCTATGGCATGGTTGAAATATGCTTCAGCTATTGCTTCATTTGCCGAATCTATATTAACTTCATCATCTAACATTTTGGCATCTAAATCGCCTTTTTTTCGTTTTATTCCCTTTAATGAATAACCAATATTAATCCTTTTACAGGTTATATCACTAAGGAAATTTTCTTTTATCCCACTTCTTAAATCTTTTTTAAAAATTATAGATTTGAATATATCGTTTATTTTGACCCTATCACCCCTATTTGGTGTTGCAGTAAACCCAAATATATATTTAGGCGTAAAGTACCCCAATATAGTTTTATAGGTAACAGCAGCAGCGTGATGTGCTTCGTCAACTATGATTACTTCAAAATGATTTTTTTCAAACTTATCTAGTCTTTTAACCATGGATTGAACACATGAAGAAATAATTTTTTCCCCATTTGATTTATTTTTTGCCTGTTCTATCCCGAAGGATGAACTAAAATATTTTTTAGGTTGATTTACTAATTCTTCCCGATGGGATAAAATTAAAATATTACCTTCGTATAGTTTTTCCAATTGTGCAAATGTAACGGTCTTACCGAGACCGGTCGCCATATTTATTAAATAGGATCCGGGTTCTGAGTCCCGGATTATTTTTATACATTCTTCTTGATAATCTCTTAGTTTCATATCTTATTTCTCCTTAATCCTTATATTTAATCAAAAAACATAATAATATCACTTGTATAATTATTAACTGGTATAATACAAGCCATTTCCAGTCAAAACAATATACCCCTAAAACTAATACTAAAACATGTGTGATTTTTGCCAGTCCTTCAATTAATTTTAATTTATTTTCCATTTTCAGCAATCTCCTTTTAATACACTAAATTTTAATCCATCAATTTCACTCTTTATTATTTCAAAATCTGCTTTGTAAGTATCTCCGGTTATATAATAATTTCCGTCTTTTAATCCATAAGATTCTATACCATTGATAGCTTTATATATATTTTTGAAGTCTCCCCCATCAATCCAATTATTATTATTATCATATAAATCAAAATTTTCATTCTCTTTATCTTTTTTTGACTCAGTCATTTCCTTATTGATTGCTGCTGCTTTACTCTGAACTTTATGTATATAGTCCATGGCTTTTAATAACTCGTCTTGATACTCGGATAATACTGTTAAATCGTCTTTCATTCTATCTTGGAAATTTAATAAATATCCTTTTCTAAAAGTTTTAAATAAGTGTTTAACTCCTGAATTACTAAAATTTATCCAATTAGCTGCTACTATTTCAGTTAATTGATTGTTATACTGGTTTATTACTTTGTTGATTGTTTCTCTTAAACCGTCTGACATTTCCAACTTTGCTGCTTCTGATTTAATTAACTCAATATCCTCTATCATTCTATTAATAGCCTGTCCATAAACTACTATTTCCTGACATAATTCCCAATTTGTTAGCTTTTTCATAATTAAAATCCCCTTTCAAAATTTGATACTATAATCATTATATAACAAGTAATATTTGTTGTCAACAACTTATTATTGTTTTCTTTCCATTAGTTTTTATGAATCCTTCAATCTCCAAGGCTTTTTTTATTTCAATTACTCTATTTTTACTTAACTCAGTTAATTCCATTAAAGCTGATGTTGAAGGACAAATATTTCCATCTTTATAATTTAAAATTGCGTTTTTTATTGTTTCTGTGTCTTTGTCATGGACAAAGGCCGATAACTCTAAAACTTTTGAATCCTGCTTATAATTAGATTCAATTTGTGAAGTTTTGTCCATGACAATATTTGAATTATATTTGTCATTGATTTTTTTAATTATTTTGAAAGTTACATTGTAAATTATTTTACCCAATAATCCTTTATATAAATTATTGCTAGATACATTTTTGTTAAGTGTTTTAAAGTCCTGAGATATAGAAATACAATAAATACTAATAACATCAATTGCTATGCATAAGGCTAAAATTGTAATAGCTTCAATAAAATTAATATCCCTGCCAGTAGTAAAAAAAGTATAATTCCCATAGATACTAATACATAATAATACAATTTTTAAAATACCGGCTTTTGTTGCATGTTGCATGAAATGTCTTTTAATATTTGTATCATGTTTAGCAAGGATAAACACTGTAAATTGTGTCATGGTTATAGCTAATATAAAAGTTATAGCCTTAAAGTATGAGCTATTAAAATACATCCATAGCCCGGAAATAGTTAAAAGGGTACTAATAACAGTCCCAATAGTACCCCACATATTTAGTAATGTTCCTGCTTTAACTATTGCCTTATCCTGCCTTACCTCTGTTTTTAATTCTCTGATATCTTTATTTATATTTAATTGGTCTTTTTCGGCTTTAAGTTTATT
>MEUV01000032.1:7087-7229 GCA_001772575.1 candidate division WWE3 bacterium RBG_19FT_COMBO_34_6
ATTTTCCATATATAATATCCATTATTCCCTTTCATTAAGATTCCATCTGCAGCAGCTTTTTTACTCAGTTCTTTTCTCTTAAAAGTAGTAATTTTCAGCTCCTCCTCGATGGTCTTGCCTTTCGGCAACTTCGCCCCGTTCC
>MEUV01000033.1:0-316 GCA_001772575.1 candidate division WWE3 bacterium RBG_19FT_COMBO_34_6
AAAGTACAGGATAACGGTAATAAACATAAATACATCTACTATCACTGCTCAAAGAAACTCGATTCAACATGTCCGGAGCAGTACGTAACCGAAAATATTCTACGGGAGGAATTAACAAACTACGTGACCTTTGCAGAAAAGAAACGTCTGGAGACAATAAATATTACTCCGGAGATTAAGAAACGAATGGAAGGCTTTAGGAGGGTTAAGAAAGAGGTATTAAACGAGCAGAAGATAGAAAATGTTAGCAAAACACTAAAATTCTCTGACTATTTTAAATACATAATGATAAACGGAACTAAAGAGGAAAAGGAAA
>MEUV01000033.1:360-893 GCA_001772575.1 candidate division WWE3 bacterium RBG_19FT_COMBO_34_6
AACTAAAAAAGACTTATCCACATCAAACCCATGGGAGAACAGGGACTCGAACCGGCTACTATTTCAATATTATCAAGCCGTTACAACATTAAACGAGGTTCGGATTGAAAACATTAGGAAGGGATTTTATCAAGCATCAACAAGGCGTTTAAGGCTCTGTGGTCGCATAAAAGCACTCTCTGGCTGGGGGATAGGGATTCGAACCCCAATAGGCGGGACCAAAACCCGCAGTCCTGCCGTTAGACGATCCCCCAACGGCCGATGAGTTTACTGATTATACATTATATAATACTTTGATAAAATAAATAGGCATGCAAAAGCCACAAAAGTATATCGCCAAAATAAAAAATAAAAAATTACTAAATCCGAAAATTTTACAACTGAACCTAAAACTGGTTACTCCAGAGACAATAACATATGAACCCGGGCAGTTCATCTCACTTCTGATAGCACAAACCACATATAGATCATACACAATTTTGTCTGAGCTAAAATCCAAAAAAGAAATTACGATAATAGCATCAGTATTACAT
>MEUV01000033.1:999-3169 GCA_001772575.1 candidate division WWE3 bacterium RBG_19FT_COMBO_34_6
GCAATACCTTTTATAGTATATTTAGAAAAGATTAAGGAACTGGGATATAAAGGAGAAATTAAATTTTATCTTGGTAATAGGCACGAATCAGAATTATTTTTTATAGATAAATTAAATTATTATAGAAATTTTATGGAAAATTTTGAGTATAAAATATTTTTAAGTAATCCAGCCAAAGATACTGATAAAAGAATTATTTATACATCGGGAAGAGTAACACAAGTTGTAGGTGATAATATCAAGAAAGATGCGCATTATTATCTGTGTGGGAATCCCTATATGATTGATGAGATCAGAAGCTTGTTGCTAAAAGCAGGTGTTACGGAAGATCGTATATCCTCTGAAAAGTTTATCTCCCCGGTTGAATAAATATGGAAGGCTTTATTTATAGTCTAAAAAGAGTAATAGGGAAAATAAAAAGGAAAGAAGGTTTTTTTGATTTTATAAAATGTGTTTATTACGAATTTATACTTACTTTTTATAAACCTCTTATTAAATCCTCCTGGAGCGGAGATTATGAGGATATAACTATCGATAGATTACTTAGTTTTAAAAAAAAGGGTTTTTATATTGATATCGGTGCATATGACCCCACTCTTGGTAGCAATACAAAACGTTTTTACAATAAAGGTTGGTCAGGAATAAACATCGAACCTGATTTTGATAGGTATAATAAATTTTTAAAAAAAAGAAAAAGAGATATAAACCTAAATTTGGGTATATCGGATAATAGATCGGAATTTATTTTTTATAAAATGTTCCCGGAGTCACTTTCGACATTTTCCAAAGAAGAAATGGAGAAAAAAGTAAAGGAAGGATACAAGTTAATCTCCAAAAATAAAGTTAAAGTTAAAAAATTAGAAGATATTATTAAAGAATATAAAATAAAAGATTTAGACTTTGTTAGTATAGATACTGAAGGTTTTGATATAAATGTACTTTTTAGTGCAGATTGGCAATATTTTTATCCAAAAGTAATTTGTATCGAAGGTAAAGATATAAATATAGAAAAATATTTAATGGAAAAAGGTTACAATAAATATATAGAAAGTATTAATAATCGGATATATTATAGGGATTAAATTATAAGGAAGTGCTGTTGGTGGGCTTGCATGGACTCGAACCAAGGACCTTTCGGATGAAACGCTCGCTGTCGCTCGCTACCATCCTCAAGTATACTTACTTAGTAGATAATAGCTATTGCTGGTGGGCTTGCATGGACTCGAACCAAGGACCTTTCGGATGTAAACCGAACGCTCTAACCAGCTGAGCTACAAGCCCAAAATCAGTTTTTACTTTGTTATTTTATCATAAAATATTAAAATTGATTTAATATGAAAAAACAATTTATTTTTATCTTAACCTGTTTAATTCTAATTATATTAATAGTTTTATTATTTCCTAAAACAAAAAGAAATATACTATCCAGCTCCGACATAAGATTATCAATATTTTATAATAACAAAGATAATGAAGATGATTTTGAAACTCTGATAGATGATTTAAAATCTTACTCGGGAACTTATAGCATCTATATAAATGATTTAGGTAATAATGAGATTTATAAATATAATGAAGATTATCCTACATATGCAGCTTCTTTATATAAAACACCTATTGCTGTATCTGTAATAAAAAGTGTAGAAAGTAATGTTTTTAAATTTGAGGATACAAAACCATATCTTCCGATTGATTTTTCTGAAGGAACCGGAAGAATAAACCAATATCCTTATGGCCAGAATTTTACGGTTTATGAGCTGCTTACCTTCTTGTTAAAGGATTCCGATAATTCAGCCCAAAATATTTTTTTAAGAATAGTACCTCCTGAAATTATTGAAAATACGTTTAAAATGTCCGGAGAGCTGAATTATTTTTACCATATAAATGTTGCTTCTCCAAAACAAATTGTAGAATTTTTTGAAATATTGCTAAAAACAAATTATATAAATAATGAAAATAAAAAAATGCTTTTTAATATTATGTCAAAAACATCTTTTGATGACAGAATTAATAAAGGTTTAGATGATAATTTAATTTTTGCGCATAAAATAGGAAATTGGGGGGATACAAGTTCGTGGCATGATTGCGGTGTAGTTTTTAAAGATAAACCTAAAGTGATAGTATGTTTAATGTCTGAAAGTACCAACTATAATGACTTTTTAGATGCCTC
>MEUV01000033.1:3192-4922 GCA_001772575.1 candidate division WWE3 bacterium RBG_19FT_COMBO_34_6
AAAAATAAGACCAAATACGCTGGATGAATTTGTTGGACAAAAGCATTTGGTTGCTAAGGATAAACCTTTATATAACGCGATAGAGAACAAAAATATCTTTTCCATGATCTTTTGGGGACCTCCCGGTGTTGGAAAAACAACTTTAGCAAAAATATATGCCAACAGCCTGAATGCAAATTTTGTTGAAATGTCAGCAGTTTCTGCCGGAAAATCGGATATTAAAGGGATCATTGAAAATATTAAACCAAATGACAACCCTACAATTATATTTTTAGATGAAATACATAGATTTAATAAAGCACAGCAGGATTTTTTATTACCGTATGTCGAAAAAGGCATAATTACACTTATCGGAGCCACTACGGAAAATCCGAGTTTTGAAGTTATCTCTCCCCTACTGTCCAGGTGTAAAGTTTTCGTCCTTTATGAACTTAATGATGAAGAAATGAGAATTATTATTAAAAGATCTCTTTTGGTACTAAAGTATAAAAAAGAACTGGATGAAGATACAAATATTTGGCTTATTAATATGGCCAATGGAGATGCCAGAGCAGCCATATCGATGCTGGAGAATACATTTAATTTGTACCGCACTATTACACTAAAGACATTAACAGAGACTTTGCAAAATAAATTTTTAAGATACGATAAACAGGGAGAGGAACACTACAACGTTATTTCCGCATTCATAAAGTCTATGAGGGCATCCGATGTTGATGCAGCATTGTATTATTTGGCAAGAATGGTAGATAGCGGGGAAGATCCACTTTTTATTGCACGAAGAATGGTAGTTTTTGCTTCGGAAGATGTAGCTTCACCCACAGCTCTTGTGGTTGCAAATTCTGTTTTCCAGGCATGCCAGCAAATAGGATATCCTGAATGTCAGGAAAATCTAGCAGCCGGTACGGTGTACCTGGCAAATTCCGTAAAAGAACGCTTCGCATATGATGCTTATATGAGCGCGCTTCAGGATGTAAAACTTCACGGTAATCTACCGATCCCGTTAAAAATAAGAAATGCACCGACAAAACTTATGAAAGATCTGGGCTATTCCAAAGATTATGAGATGTACGATAAATCATCTTTATTACCTGACAAAATAAAAACCAAAAAATATTACAAAAAACCTCGTTTAAAGTAAATTAGCCAAAAATAACAATGTTTGTTATAATAATAGATGTAAGCGAAAGCTTATCCCCGTATCAAATTTAATGCGGGTGGACAGGCATACCGCCCGTTTTTGGAGCGAAAGCTACAAAAGGAGGCAGTTATGTTTGTTCTTAAAGCAATAATTCTGTCAGTGGTAGTCATAGGTGCTTTTTTGGCTATTGCATTCGCTGAAAGAATGAACTCTACTTAAGATTTCATATTTTTTTATAGAATTTTAATTTGAATCGTATTGGATCTATTTTCAAATTAAATATTTACTCTATAAAAAATAAAAAAACTCAACAAGTCTACATTTAATTAAGATAATGTTTTACTTGTGCTAGTTGAGTATTAAATCAAAGGAGAGACAAAAACGAAAAACCAAAAAAAGAATGAGCTGCTAGCGTTCATTCTTTTTTTATTCTTTATCTTTTGTATCGACGGGATTATATGATCAATCGTAATAATATATCCCGCATATATTAAATACGACCCCATTAATAACAAATTTACATAATATAATTTTTGATTTTTATATTCTATCGTTATTTTATAATCAGCTTTATTATTTGCATCTATAG
>MEUV01000034.1:0-7131 GCA_001772575.1 candidate division WWE3 bacterium RBG_19FT_COMBO_34_6
GTAGTCACCATTAGCATAATATATTCCACCCAAATCAAGCCTCAATCTTGGATCGGTCGGGCTTAATTGTATGGCGGTGTTATAAGATGCAATCGCCCATTGAGAAGCATTTTGAGCAATAGGAGCTATAGCTCTGTATATAGTTGCTCTGGTAATCCAGTTATCTACATTAAGAGGATTTAAAACCTCGGTAGAAAGTCTGGAATTTCTTATTGCTTGGGCAATTAATTGTTGGATGGTCTGTCTATCTGTATCGGTTAGATCTTCTTTTGAAGCTATGCTGTTTGCTAATGCCAAGTTAGTCTGAGCGTAGGCATTATGATAAGCATCTCTTCTTGGATTCATGTTGATAGCCTTTGTCTGATACTCAAAAGTTTTTGCACCTTCATTTTTTGTGGCAGCCACAATGGACGATCTTAAGAAATATTCTGCAGCATAAAGTTTATACATGATATACCCTGTATAAATTATTATTGCTATTAATGGCAATGCAAAAATATATTGCAAAAACTCTTTTTTAATTGCACCTTCTTCACCTATTGTTGTAACAGGGGCAATTGATGCCATACTAACTGATATGAATTCTGCTGATTCTGATTTAACCATACCTAAATTTGATACCAGAAGTGCAAGCAGTAAAATCATCACAAAGGAGTTTAGCACAGTGGCATAGGTAAAAATGTATATAGAAAACATAGCTATAGTTGCAATTCCAAGTATTTTTGCTAAACCATCCTCGTCGTGAGTTTTAAGAGAACTCATGATCATTTTAAAGATTCTATATCCTAAAAATATGGCCGTAAGGAGACCTACAAGACCAATAGTAGCTAGGATCTGGAAAATTTCATTATATGGTTTGTCAAATCTAACATTCCACATATCACCGCCATTTAAGGAGAGTGGTCTATATCTTGGGAAATTAATTCCAAAAGATCCTAAACCGGTTGCAAGGGTAGGATAGTCCTGTACGGTTTGAGAGGCAACTATCCAAGATTCTCTTGCTGGAAGCACGAGTTCTTTTGGATAATTAGCGTTGATCAAAAGGTCCCTTGTGGTGGGAAGAAATATTACCAATGTAATAGCTGCCAAAGTACCTGCAGCCATTGTCAAAAACATTGTGTTTTCAAGTATTTTTTTATAATTGATAAAAAACACTATGGCAACAACCCCTACTCCTAATACAACCCATGCAGCCATGTTATTTACAAGTACTACTAAGAAATAATTTATTACCGTTGCAACAAGAAGTAATGCTTTTTTCTGCACTGCTGTTTCATGTAGCATCATTGAAATAGAAAGTACTGTGGAAAGAGCTGCTAGGATAATAGAAGTCGTGGTAGAACCCGTTAAGGTAAATCCCGGTATTCTAAGATAAGAAGCACTGCCAATGTATATATTGTAGTAACCAAGAATGGTAATAATTGTTGATATTGTGGAGCCAATCACTAGCATATTAAGAACTAATTTTATTGTGCTTCTTTTATTTATAGTTCCATTAACCAGATAATAAAAAGCATACATTACAATAATTCCGAATAGACTTGGAAACCATCTTCCCTGGCTACCAAAAATACTATATGTCTTATTTATGGAAAATATAGTAGATAAAATGACAGAGATAACAAAAAGAAAATAGGGCAGATCAATCATAGATTTAGTCAGTCCTATTTTTTTGGATTCCACCATTTTGAATGTAGTTGCAAGAAGAAGTATCAAAGAGGAAACTGCAAGTAGCATTAACTTATTAAACTCATAGAATTCTGAAGCCGTAGCTAGAAAGAAGATCGGCATCAGAAGGGCGAGTATTACAGGGATGATGTTGGAGATACCACCCACTATAATATTTAGTCTGCTTGGTTCTTTTTCATTCATATTTTTAAATTGAGGCCTTCACCCTAACTTTAATGTCTATGCTAAATTTAGGATCAAGTTCCTGCTAAAATTTAATACTTTATTTATGAAAAAATTGTAGACCCGTGTCATACAGGATGTCAATAGGGTAATTCTCGTAACGGGAAGAACGTATGTTAATTGCTGATCCACCAACTAAATTCGACATTATCGAACGTTGGTGCGTCTAATTCCACATAAAAACCTTTTTGAGGGTCAATTTTAGAAACCCAGTACCTGGTAGCAGGTGAAAAATTTTGGTTGAAGGTAATATATACCCTTGATCCCATTAAAATATTCTGATTTTTAATAAAAACATTGTTTTTTCCTGCCGGGACAAAGGAAGATCCGCTGTCCACTATCTGATTGGGTACAATAGATGTCTGAGTAATTAAAGTTTTATTTTTTGATTTGGATATATTAATTATGTCCAGCTCGTTTAAAAGTATTATAACTACAGTAAATAATGTAATATACAAAATTATTTTATTTTTGAAATCCGAAGCATTTACCTTTTCGTAAAGATTCTGAAGTTTATTTCGGGTATTAATCTTATTCTCTATTTGTTCGTTGTTTAAACCTTGTTTTTTTAGTTTATCCAATAGCATCAATCTCTCAAAAGCCCATTTCGGATAATGCCCTTTGACCTCACCATCTTTTGCTTTTTTTCTAATCATGTGGGGAAGCCAGCCGATTTTAGTGTAGTATCTTAATCTGTTGTAAGGATCACCTTTTCCAAGGTCGATCCCTTGTTTTTTAGCCATTCTTATAATCTTATCTATCTCTATTAGTAGACTCATATTAAAATATTATACACATTTTTTATTTTTATATCTACAACTATTATAATTAGTTGAATTATGATAACTGATGTTGTATATTAAATAGATATGAACCAAGATAAATTTTCTAAGGCGTTTTCCGATAAAAATAGAATTAAAATACTGAAGTTTTTAAGCGAAGGACCACAGAATGTCAGTTCTGTTGCCGATAGGCTTAACGTAGAAGAAAATTTAGCATCCCATCATCTAAGAGTACTTGCTGCGATTGGATTTTTGAAAAATGCTAAAAAAGGAAGAGAAGTATTCTACAAATTGAATGATATTAGATTCATAGCCCTTCTTAAAGAACTTAAAAAAAATCCGGTATTCAAAGATATCCTGCTCAAATCCCTTGAAGATTAATTTATAATTTTTTTTCAATCAACTTTGCGTTAAACCTGCGGGAAATGCTACCTAAAATAAATTTATTCTTGATAATAAAGCATCAAATTGCGTTAAATCTGCGTTAAATATATCGTCTATTTATATTAGATAAATCCCACTTTTTTATAAAAATATAAATGATAGTTTTTAGATTATGAACTTTTTAGAAGTTAAGGATCTCTTAATTAATCAAGTTAAAAATATAAATTATATTTTGTTGATAATCGTCTATTTACTATCTGTGATTTCAGCCATTATCTTTGTTTTTATTTATTTTAATAAAAAAGAAAATAATATAGTGATCGAAAATGATTTTATAGACCAAGAGGAGAGTACCATATCAGGTAAAGAAGAGATTGTGGTGGATTTGTCGGGAGCAGTAAATCTACCTGGGGTGTACAGATTAGAGAACGGATCTAGATTATCTGATTTAATAAAGGTTGCAGGTGGATTTAACGAAGATGCATCAGAAAAGATTATAGGTAAAATTATAAATCTGTCACAAAAATTATCTGATTCCCAAAAAATTTATATACCGTATAAATGGGATGAATCTGAAGTTATAGACACAGCCCCCTTAGGTAAAATTGAAACTATAGTTTTGCCTGAGATTGAGAATACGAGCAATAATATTGAAAATAATCCCGATAATGAACCAAAAACAAAGATCAATATTAACACGGCTTCCGCCGAGGAATTGGATTCTTTGCAGGGAATAGGTCCTGCTTATGCTCAAAAAATTATATCCAACAGACCGTATAGCAATGTCGAAGATTTTAAGCAAAAATCTGGTGTACCTTCAGCAACTATATTAAAATTTGCTACCGAAATTATTTTTTAGATTTGGCTATGTGGAAAGTCTATATCACGTATGTATTATTGATGGTGATTTTGTGTTTAAGGATATCAATTTTTTGTCAATATAGTTTGGAATGTCCTGCAAAAGATAAACAAGGTTCTGGGAACGGGTTAATTTATAATTGGGTGAATTCAAAAATTTTTAGACATATCAGGGAAGTTTCTGTATCAACAGTCGATAATGCCCTATACAGCCCTCATAGCGAGCTGGCTTTGGGTATGATAGTGGGATTGGATCTTTTTGATCATTTACCTATATTTAGCCAAGTGCTTAGAAATACAGGAACTATCCATGTTGTAGTAGTATCCGGTTATAATATTAATTTAGTATTTAATCTGATTATTAAACTGGTCGGGTCACCCTACAAAAAGAGAAATATTTTAATCGCGTCTTTTATGACCTTAGGCTATTCATTACTTTCCGGATTCGAGCCGCCTGTTATTAGAGCTTGGATAATGGGTTTTATATTGATTTTTATTAAATATTATGGACTGAGGGCAAATGCTTTATACATTCTTTTATTTGCAGCTATTCTTATAATAATTATAAGTCCATCATTTCTTTTTAATTTAAGTTTTCAATTAAGTTTTCTGGCAACATTAAGTCTTATATATTTCTCCGAGGATGTTAAAACATTGATTACCAGATTTATAAAATACGAGTCTTCCATATTAGATGATTTGTATTCAAGTTTATCCGTTCAGGTAATTTTATGGCCTTTTTTGTCTTACAAATTTGGCCTTATAAATCCTTTAAGCCCTTTTATTAATTGCCTGATTTTATGGACCGTACCTATTTCGACCATACTGGGAGGATTGTTTTTGATAATCGGATTGATCTGGCAGCCGTTGGGGGTGCTATTATTCAGATCTCTATACATCCCTTTGGATATATTTGTTACGTTAACTGAATTTTTTGACAAAATACCTACAAAATTATTATTAAAAATACCTTTAGGCATCGTGATAATATATTACATTTTTATTTCTTTATATCTACTTAGAAGATCAAGACATTTCTTATGAAAAAATACTTCTTATATATTTTGATTATATTATTTTACTTTACTATAAAGATTAACCATTTACTCCATTAGAGAGTTTCCAGATTATATTTTTGGGATGTAGGGCAAGGAGACGCAATTCTAATAGATTATAAAAATACAGAAGTATTAATTGATGGTGGTCCGGATTACGAGGTAGACAGATATTTGAGTAGTAGATCAATTTTTGGGGATTGCCGGCTGAATATGATAGTTTTAACCCATTTTCATGCAGATCATATCGTTGGCTTAAATAGAGTTTTAAAACATTGTGTTGTTGGAAGTGTTTATTACCCAAAATCATATGTAGATCAACAATCCATGCAGAATATCCTATGGTTTGAAAATATTAAAAATATCAAATCAACTGAGGTGCTAAGTGATATAGTATTAAATTTAAATGACTTAAAAATGGTACTTATTCCCAGTAGTATTTTGGGAAACTCTCTGAATAATTCGTCTTTTGCAGTTTATCTTGATTTAAAAAAATTCAAAGCACTACTAATGGCTGATTTGGAGAAAGCTGCGTTAGAAAAAATAAAGGATAGAATATTTTACTATCTTGGTAATCAAAGAGTAGAAATATACAAAGCATCCCATCACGGGTCGCTAAATGGACATCTTGTCCATTTTCTATCAAAGATCCGACCAAGGATTTGTGTTATATCTGTAGGAAAAAAGAATAAATTTGGACACCCCAACCAAAAAGTAATCGAAGATCTCGTTAATATAGGCTGCAAAGTTGCACAAACAGCCAAAGAGGGTACTATTGAGGTTTTAATTAAATAAGGGTATTATTGGGCATAGAGTTAGGCTTTTATTTTTTATGTTATCTACTATAGAGAAAAATATTATAAGTACAATAAAAAAGCTATATAACACAGATATTAATTCTATCCAATTCGAGCATCCTAATTTAGAGATTTTTGGGGACTATTCTACGAATATAGCCATGGAATTAGCTGCCGAGCTTAAGCAGTCTCCGATAGAAGTTGCCAAGAATATACTCTATGAGCTAGATAAATACCCGGTAACATTTACAATTGCTGATAAAAAGTTCAATTTTATGGAAAATATAAAAGTGTCACCACCTGGGTTTATAAACATAGAATTAAGTGAGCAATGGTTAAGAAATTTACTCATAAATATAATAGAATCTGATAATAATTATAGGCCTACTACAAAACTTGTTGATAAGAAGATAGTGGTTGAATATACCGATCCCAATCCCTTTAAAATTTTTCATATTGGTCATTTAATGACTAATACTATAGGAGAATCTTTGGCAAAAGTTTATGAATTCATGGGCGCAGATGTAAAAAGAGTAAATTACCAGGGTGATGTTGGTATACATGTTGCTGAATCTATTTGGGGTATGATTCGGATATTAAAACAGGAGAATAAAAATTTATCTGATATAGAAACCCTCCCATTAGTTGAAAGGGCAGCATTTTTAGGTAGATGCTACTCCTTTGGAAATGAAAAATTTGAGAATGATAAAAGATCTTGCGAAGAAATAAAAGCATTAAATAGCGTTGTTTTTGCTGTTGCACAGGAAGTTTTATTTGAGACAAAAAAGGATAGGCAGATGTTTGTGGATTACAAACAAATGTTGTCACCATCAGATAAAATGTATGATTTTGAGCAGATCAAAACATATTATAGTAAGGGTAAAAAATGGAGCCTTGAGTATTTTGAGACTTTGTATACGATTTTGGGAACAAAATTTGATAATTATTACTTTGAAAGCATGGTGGGGGAACTTGGTTATAAATTAGTTGAAGATAATCTGCAGAATGGGATTTTTGAAAAAGATGACGGAGCTATTATTTTTAAAGGAGAAAAGTTTGGTTTGCATACCAGGGTATTTATAAATTCTTCTGGTTTACCTCTTTACGAGGCTAAGGATTTAGGATTGGCTTTTATAAAATATGACGATTACGGCTACGATAGATCAATAATCATTACCGGTAACGAGATCAATGAGTATTTTAAGGTCGTGTTGAAGGCAATGGGTTTCATAAATAAAGAAATTGCCGATAAAACAACGCATATCGGTCACGGGATGATGCGTTTTAAAGACGGTAAAATGTCGTCCAGGTCCGGAAATGTGATCCCTGCAAAGCAGCTTTTGG
>MEUV01000034.1:7157-10461 GCA_001772575.1 candidate division WWE3 bacterium RBG_19FT_COMBO_34_6
ATGATTGACTCCAGCAAATCACAAAACCTGGTAGATAAGGCCGATCTGGCAGAAAAAATTGCTGTAGGCTGTTTAAAATATGTTATTTTAAAAAGCGGTATAGGTAACAATATTATTTATGATGAAGATGAGATTACAAATATACACGGTAATTCCGGCTCGTACCTGATGTACACTTATGCGAGAATAAATTCTCTTTTAGAAAAAAGTAGCAACGATTTTTCTAAAATTTCCATAAATTACAATACCTTCAATTCTCCTTTAAACAACAACGAAAAGTCCATATTAAGATACATTTATAGATTTCCGGAAGAAGTAGAAAAAGCCGGGGATAGGCTTTCACCTAATCTTATTGCGGGATATTTGTATGAACTTGCCCAAAGATACAACAAATTTTACTCCGAAGATCCTATTCTGGACTGTAAGGATGAGATGATTAGGTTAACAAGGATATATATTAGTATGGCGGTTGCCCAAGTAATAAAAAACGGTTTAAATTTGCTTGGTATTCAAGTAGTAAGTAAAATGTGAGTATGGGTCTATTTAAAAAAAGAAGAAGAAATTCAAGCCCAAAACTTTCGCAAAGAATCCTTAGATCAGTAGTATCTATTGTTGTTCTTACAGCATTTGTGCTTGGTTTATCGCTTTTAGTAAAGCAAATATCTGTTATGGATCCTGATAAGATTGTGGCCATCGCATCCCCTCTTCTTGCTAAAGTTGGTATTTCAAATAAGATGGCCGGAGATGTGGCGGGTATTTTTGTAGAAAGAATATTCAAAACAAATATAGAACCATCTAAAAATTATGATCCGGATAACCTAAACAGCATTGTAGAAGAGCCCGGTATACAGACAAATACAACGTCCGAAGATAAGAAAGATGCCATAGATATGAGCAATATTTCTTTTAAGGCTGCTTTAATAGCGGATTCGCATAGTACTATACCGAATCTAATTAAAGCCTTGGAGATTGCTAATATAAATAATGTACATACACTATTCTTTTTGGGCGATTATACAGATTTAGGGGAGGAAGATAAGCTTATACAGTCCAAAAAAGTAATGGATTCAGCCGGGATTTTATATTACTCGCTGCCTGGAGATAGAGATTTGTATCAAACAGTGGGAAATACCAATTTTAATAAAGTATTTGGCCAGGCACCTACGAGTGTTGTAATAGGAGAAAACAAGTTTGTTCTTTTGGATAATAGTGCTAACTATACATTAATTACGGATGATGTAATCGAAAGATTTAAAAAAGAGCTTATCGGTGCTGATTTCGTTCTATTATCTCAACCGGTATATTACCCAAATATCTCTTACCTAAAGCCCATCATGGGATATGTAAAGGGGGAGGTAACCTCTGATGTAAAAGAGCAAGGTGAGGAAATTCTTTCTATGATAAGAAATTCTGATGTTAAAGCTGTTATAGCTGGAGATCACCATAGTTTTAGTAGATCTTTGGATCCAAAAAGATCAACTTTAGAGCACGTTGCCATCGGTTCTGTTACGGATGAAAAAACTGATTTGGGAAGGCCAAGTATTACTGTTTTAAGCACGGATAATAAAGGAAATTACATGGTGGAGGAGATTAATTTTTGATATAGACTTAAAAGTAAATAATTGATACGATTTTGAAAATATGATTCAAAGATCTTTAGTATTATTAAAACCGGACGCAATCCAAAGAGGTATTATAGGGGAGATATTACACCGTTTTGAGCGTGCCGGATTAAAAATAGTCGGAATGAAGCTTATGACAGCAGATGTGGAACTTGCCAAAAGTCATTATCCGGATACAGAGGAATGGAGGACTGCAGTTGGTAAGAAGACATTAGAAGATTGTCAAAAGTATAATATAGATCCTTTGAAGAGTGTCGGAACAACAGATCCGCTTGAGGTTGGTAATATAGTAAAAAAGTGGAATGTAGATTATCTTACTTCAGGCCCGGTTCTGGCCATTGTCTTTGAGGGTGTTAATTGTGTTGAACGTGTAAGATCCCTTGTTGGTCATACTGCACCAACAAAAGCAGATCCCGGAACTATAAGGGGGGATTTTGGCTTAGATTCTACAATTACAGCAAACAGAAGAAAGAGATCAATTTATAATTTAGTGCACGCATCGGGTACAGAAGAAGAAGCCCGGCAGGAGATAAAACTCTGGTTTAGGGATGACGAAATTTTGAGTTACCGCAGAGTGCATGAAGATCTTTATTCATATTAAAATAACGGCCTAAAATGATATAATTCTCACTGTATTTATGATGGAGGGGTCGCATAGCGGCCTAGTGCGGTGGTCTTGAAAACCACTATATCCGCAAGGATATCGAGGGTTCGAATCCCTCCCCCTCCGCCACAATACTTTATTTGTTTTCCCTAAAATTTTTATAGTTATATTATGACATAGTAGGAAATATATAAATGTAATGATTTTGTAAATATAAAGTGATATATTATATAAAAACCAAATATTTTTACAAAAGGAGAGATTCCATGGAGTTCATAGTTTTTGATTATAAAATAGATCCCAAAAAAGATGCTGCTCTTTGGCTAGATCTCCAACACCATGTAATAGAATCAGGAACTAGGTGGATTCTTGTATTGGCGGAGGTTGAGGATAAAGTAATAGCTATTTTTAGACGGCATAAAGCAATAATAACAAATATTCATAGAGGTAATACAGAGAAATAAAGTTAGGAACCTTAGATTATTAGTAAAAATTACTAAAATCTAAGGTTTTTTATTAGTTTATAATGACAAAATATGAAAATTATGCTAATATTTAAACAACAAATAGGAGGAAAAACCTATGCGATTTTTTCTAAAAAACAATCGTAATAACCCGATTTTTTGGATTTGGATAATCGCAATTTACATTTTTATAATTTTTGCAGGTTTGTCTAATTCTAATCCGGAGCAAGCTTCAATATTTGCAACCATTTTGATTGTAATAGCCGCGGTTTCTTTTGGGGTAGCTTATATATCATATTTGTTTTCCTGATAGCAAACCCCTCTGACATAAATTATTATTGTGAGAGGGGACTTTTTTTATTACAATACAAGGGAAAAATTAATGCCCTCATAGTTCAACGGATAGAACGCGCTCCTCCTAAGGGCGAGATGCAGGTTCAATTCCTGCTGGGGGCGCCAAATATATAAATATATTTATTAATTTGACGCCGTAAAGTAGCCTCTTAACAGTAGTAATACATATCTGCTAATGAAATTGCCAAGAAGTTAAGAATTTTGTTGTATATATATGACTGTAAGCGTCACAGCAATGAATAAATATCTATATATTTTAG
>MEUV01000035.1:0-3056 GCA_001772575.1 candidate division WWE3 bacterium RBG_19FT_COMBO_34_6
AAAATGTTTACTATCCGGATATATATTCTCATTAAAGCTAATATTGTTTGGAAGAATTTTTTCTAAAATATTTATTGTAGAACTTTTTCCCGAACTTCCCGCTATGCCGATTATTTTTATTAGGTTTAAGATCTCAAATTTATTTTTAATTTGAATTAATTGTTTTTTATACTGTTTTTTTTCTATAATTCTTATAACCTCACCGGATATAATTAAAAAGATAAAATTATTAACAATAAAAAATAGACCGAAAGTTATTTTTATTATTAAATTTATTTTCAATAAGAAAACACTCATTATAAATACAATACCCAGAATCACTGTTGATAGAGTTAAGATTTTATTTTTTAAATTCCAAGTTATCTTTAAATTCTTATATTTAAATATTTTAAAATATTTTGGCAGCAGCCAATCCAAAAATATTTTTGTGTCGTATTTATTTAATTGATAAAAGTATAAGTATTTTAATATCATATATAACAGATAAATTATACCAATATATATAGTTATTTAATATTTTATAATTGGGTTACAATATTATCATAATGGAGAAAAAAGATATATTTATAAATAAAATACAAAAAATTTTTGGTCCCAAGTATTTAAGAGTATTGCAGCATTTATATACCAGACCAAATCTATCGTTTAGAATAAACAATAATAAAATTTCAGAAAAGGACGCGTTATCAAGATTAAAACTGGCGGGATTTGGAATAAAAGCAGGCCCGTTGCATAACAGTTTTATTTTAATAAGCTCACCACCTAATAAAAGACTTTCTGAAACTGAATTATTTGAAAAAGGTTATATTTATATCCAAAGTCTATCCAGTATGATTCCGGTTCTAATGCTTGATCCAAAACAAGGAGATAATATTTTGGATCTATGTGCAGCTCCAGGGAGTAAAACCTCCCAAATTACTGATATTGTTTCTGATAAAGCCCATGTTGTTGCTGTAGATAATAATAAAAAACGTATGTATAAATTATCCGAAAATATCAAAAACCAGAACATAAAAAATGTAGAAATTATTTATAGTAATGGGGTAGGTTTGGAAAGAAAGTATAGAAATTTTGTTGGATTTTTTGACAAAGTACTTGTGGATGCCCCGTGTTCTAACGAAGGTCTGATTTGTTTGACTGACCCTGATTCATTTTATTACTGGAATCCCAAACTTCCCAAGAAATTATCAAAGCTTCAAAAAAAACTTGTATCATCAGCCATTAATATGCTCAAACCCGGAGGAGCTTTGGTCTATTCAACCTGTACTTTTAGCCGTGAAGAAAATGAAGATGTAGTGGCTTGGATAGTTGAAAAATTTAAAAATATGAGTCTTATCGAAGTTAAAAAAATAATACCGGATGGTCAGTTCACTGCGTTTTTTGCTGTAAAGTTTGTAAAGCTTGGGTAGCAGGAGTAAAGTTTGGTTGTAATTCTAAAGTTTTATTAAAAAATAATTTCGCTTGATCAGGCATATTTCTAGCTAGATATATTACACCTAATTTATAATACGATTGATATAATCCGGGGGTAATCTCCACGGATCTCTTATATAATTTTTCAGCGTTATCAAGGTCTCCCATGTTTAGAAACGTATTTGCCATATTATGCATCGCATCTGTATAGTTGGGATCAATTTTGAGTGCGAAGGCAAAGTGTTGTAATGACTTTTCCCAATCCCTCTCTACCCCGTAGACATCCCCTAGATTATTGTGTACACGCTGGCTATAAGGAGCTACTTTCTCTGTTGCTAGCCATAATTTTTTTCTAGTTTTCCAGTCGCCTGTTCTGATTATAGTTCTTGAACAATAAATAATTGTAATTACAGATAATAAAATAATTATCATATTTTTTTTAGGGAATATTTTATCAATATACAAAATGAATTTAGCTAATATAATTCCAAATAACCCAATAGCCACATACATATACCTATCAGCAAAAAACCAGGCAACTTGTATCGGGCTAAAAACCGGCAGTATTGAGATATACGAAAGTATGATAAGTCCGCCTACCTTGCTTTCCGGATGTTTTTTTAGAAAGTAGATTATAGAAATAATAATAAAAAAGAAAACTACGGCCATGAAGTTATATTTAAATTTGGTGATCATCTCACCTTCATGATAAAGACTAAGGTTTTTGGGGTACAAGATTAATTCTGCAGGCATATAAAAGGTATACGGCAGTCTATTAAGATATGGGGTTGCCTCAGGAGAGATGAGCGAGGCAACTCTTTGTGAGACTGTAGACCTTCCAATATAGATGAAAGCTCCTAATGCAATTAAAAATATAGGTGCAAAAATATAGTAGTTTTTTATTTTTTTAATGCTTTCTCCCAAAATAAAGAAATTTAAACCTGCAAGAAAAAACGGAACAATTAATACCCACGGATTTTTAAAAGTTAAACAGACAATGATGTATAAAATTGACAAAATAATAAAATATTTTTTTCTTCCGGTTTTTTTAAAAAACAGAAAAAGTAAAGTACATACAAACAAAAAGAATGTATTTATTAAGTAGTTAGTAGCCGAGATCCAGATAACAGTTTCAGATACAAGGGGGTGAATCGCAAAAATAGTACTTGCTATAGCAGCGATTTTTTTATCAAAAATGTTATAGACAATAAGGAAAAATAAATAAACATTAATAATATGCAAGAATATTGAAACTGTGTGGTAAGCTGCTTGATTCGGTCCAAATATATTAAAAATAGTCGATTGTAAAATTGTATATATTTGTAAGGTGGCTAAGGCTTGAGGAAAATTTATTACAATGGGATTATTTAAAATACCGGGAATGTCATCTGATACAAACTCACCGTTTATACTATTTATAAAACATAAGAAAATAACTATTATAATAAGTATAAAAAAAGGAATATTAGCGAGGCTTACTTTTTTGATATCCTCAATTGAGAAGATTTTTAAATCTACTTTTTTCATTTTTCTGATGTTATTATGATACCAATATGTACAAAAATGCAATCCTTGAAATTATAGAAACGGCTGTAACCAGTACAATTGTGATTATAATCATCTACGCAACAATAGCCATTCCC
>MEUV01000035.1:3072-6203 GCA_001772575.1 candidate division WWE3 bacterium RBG_19FT_COMBO_34_6
CCAGCATGGAGCCTAATTTTCATGAAGGCGAAAGGATCTTAGTAGAAAAGATCACCAAGCTTTATAAGAGTTATTCCACAGGAGAAGTTGTAGTTTTACACCCTCCTTATGATAGAAATATTGATTACATTAAAAGGGTGATAGCCGTACCCGGAGATATAGTAAAATTTTTGGACTGCGGAATATATATAAATAGGGACGGAACAAAGTACAAATTGGATGAACCTTATATATCGGATGAGATATGTACAGATCCCGGATTAAAATTTGAAGAAGGAAAATCTCTCAAACTAGGAGAGAATGAGTATTTAGTTCTAGGAGATAATAGGGACAAATCAGCAGATTCCAGGGCTTTTGGTCTTGTAAAAAAAGAAAGTATTGTAGGGCGGGTTGTGTTTATTTTTTGGCCTTTATCTAAAATAGGATATATAAAATAACAAATAAAACTTAGGTATTGACAATATTTTGGCTCTGTGATAACTTACCTTTCGTTTAGCTGGTATTGAATTAGTGGGTAAATACCTTATTTATTAAAACTTAATGCGTCAATCATTTTCTAAATTAAATAGAAGTCTACCTTTGCCCAATTTAATGGATATTCAATTGGAGTCATATGAGTGGTTTTTAAAGGATGGAATTGTTGAAATACTGGATGAACTCGGCATTATAGAGGATTATTCAGGAAGAGGTTGGGTTCTAACACTAACAGATCCCACTATCGAGGATGCAAATATAAGTATGGAGGACGCAATCCATACAGGCAGAACATATGACGCTCCCTGGTATTTAAAAGCCACACTAGAAGATAAGGTTAACAAAAAGAAGAAAGAACAAAAGATATATATGGGCGACCTACCTCTAATGACCGACCGGGGTACATTTATTATTAACGGAATAGAAAGGGTCATCATCAATCAGCTGATCAGATCAGAGGGAGTTTTATTTACAGGAGAAACATCTCCTGTTACAGGACAATTTTTGGCAGGTGCGAAGATTCTGCCCAAAAACGGTGCCTGGTTAGAAATCGAGACATCAAGAAGCGGTGTTATAAACGTAAAAATAGATAGGAAAAGAAAGATGGCCATGACAACACTGTTGCGAATTTTTGGACTTCATTCAGACGATGAGATACGTGATACCTTTAAAGAAGTTGAAACAGATCCGGAAATAAATTATATAGAATCTACTTTATCCAAAGATCCGGCTAATTCTTTCGAAGAAGCATGCCTTGAAGTATATAGAAAACAAAGACCCGGGGAGCCACTTGTTTTGGAGAATGCCAAAGAATATGTTAATGCTCTTTTTTTTAATCCCAGAAGATATAGTTTAGGCGAGGTCGGCCGATTTAAGTTAAATCAAGAATTAGGATTAAACATACCTAATGATTCAAAATTTAGACTTCTACAACTTGAGGATCTGATCCAAATTATAAAAAGAATAATTCAGATAAATAATGGTATCGGTGAAATCAGTGATATTGATAATTTAGCAAATAGAAGAGTAAAAAGAGTCGGTGAGCTGTTGCAGTGGCAGATGAGAATCGGCTTTTTGAGAATGGAAAAGAATATCAAAGAAAGAATGAGCATGCAATCAAGAGATGACCTTCCAATGCCCGGAATTTTGATATCCCCAAGAGCTGTTGCAGCAAGTGTACATAGCTTTTTTGCAACAGGCCAGCTTTCACAATTTCAAGACCAGCAAAATCCCCTCACCTCACTGGATCATTTAAGAAGATTGTCAGTATTAGGTCCGGGTGGTTTAACAAAAGAAAGAGCCAGTATGGCCGTAAGAGACGTACATTATTCTTCAATTGGTAGGATTTGCCCTGTAAGAACACCCGAAGGTCCGAATATCGGTCTTATAAATTATTTAGCTATGTATGCCAAAGTTAATAAGAATGGTTTTTTGGAAACACCATATTTAAAACTTGAAAAAACTTCAGACGGAAGAGTAAGGGTTTCGGATGAAATAGTGTATCTATCTGCCTACGAGGAAGAAAATGTTTATATGACTGATTCTTCAGTCAAGACAGACGATAAAGGTTATATTATTGAAAAACAAATTCCTTTAAGAAAAAGCGGTAACTTCATACTTTCCGATGCTTCTTTGGCAGAATATATGGAAGTTATACCAAGACAGATTGTGGGTATCAGCGCGGGTTTAATACCGTTTTTACAAAATAACGACGTTGCCAGAGCTTTGATGGGTACCCAGCAGATGTCTCAATCAGTTCCTTTAATATTACCAAGATCTGCTATAGTAGGAACCGGAATTGAAAGAGAGATCTCTGAAAATTCCAATGCTGTAATATTTGCCAAGGACGATGGGGAGGTTACATACGCTGACGGCAATAAAGTGGAAGTTAAGTATAAGAAGCTACAAAAAGCAACTTATCCTGCTACAAAGTTCCACCAATCAAATACAAAAACCTGTTTTAATCAGACAGTAAGGGTCTCCACAGGTGAAAAAATTAAAAAAGGAGATGTATTGATTGAAGGGCCCTCTTCAGAGGATGGGGATATTGCACTTGGTACAAATATAAATGTTGCTTATATGATCTGGGAGGGTTATGAATTTGAGGATGGAATTATAATTTCAGATAAACTTGTTAAAGATGACACGCTTACATCCATACATATCTCGGATCATGTAATACCTGTTCTGGAAACTAAATTAGGTCCGGAAGAAATTACCAGAGATATTCCAAATGTATCAGAGGATATTTTAAGAAATCTTGATGATGAAGGAATTGTTGCTGTCGGATCAAAAGTAAAATCAGGTGATATCCTGGTTGGTAAAGTAGCCCCTAAGGGTGAGGCTGAACTTTCTGCAGAGGAAAGATTACTGCGCGCTATTTTTGGAGAGAAGGCAAAAGATGTCAGAGACAATTCACTATATATGCCGCACGGCCAACACGGTGTTGTGATAGGTATCAAAAGGGTGACCAAAGATCAAAATGAGGATCTACCGGCAGGTACCATTGAAGAGATTACCGTTTATGTTGCCCAGCAGAAAAAAATAGAGATCGGAGATAAGCTTGCGGGACGACACGGTAATAAAGGTGTTATTGCAGATATTATACCGGCCGTTGATATGCCGATTTTACCTGACGGATCATCCGTTGATATTAT
>MEUV01000035.1:6210-10116 GCA_001772575.1 candidate division WWE3 bacterium RBG_19FT_COMBO_34_6
TCAGAAGCAGTACTTAAAAGAATGAATGTCGGCCAGATTCTGGAAGCACCGCTTGGAATGGCGGGAAGAAGATTAAATAAGAAATACGAGGTTCCTTTACTTCAAGCCATACCGGAAGGTGATATTCAGAAAGAATTGGAAGAAGCAGGTCTTCCAAAAAGTGGAAAAATGAAATTAATAGACGGCAGAACCGGAGAATATTTTAAAGGCGAGATTATAGTCGGTGAAACGTACATATTAAAACTTGTTCACATGAGCGAGGAAAAACTCCATGCCAGGTCTACAGGTCCTTACTCTTTAATCACACAGCAACCTCTTGGAGGAAAAGCTCAATTCGGGGGTCAAAGATTTGGAGAGATGGAAGTATGGGCATTGGAAGCATATGGAGCAGCACATATTCTTAATGAGATGTTAACTATAAAATCAGATGATCTGGTTGGTAGAACCCAAGCATATAGTGCTATTATTCAAGGCCGTGAAATACCGGAACCAACGGTCCCTGAAACATTCAAACTTTTGGTTAGACAGCTAAACGGCTTAGGAATAGGTATAGAAGCACTAAGTTCAGAACCTGAAGAAGTTGCCGGGGAAGAGGTTAGCGGAGATTCCGAGTCGATCGAAAAGGATTTGATAGAAGGCACAAAAGAAGAGGATAAAATTAGGGAAATTTCCCAAACCGAAAGTTTAGGAGATAAGGAAGAATAAAAATATGAAAGATTTATCAGATTTAAGAAGATTTGATGCAATTAAAATATATCTTGCCGACAGTAAAGAAATACTATCTTGGTCATATGGCGAGGTAACAAAACCGGAAACGATCAATTATAGAACCTTTAAAGCAGAAAGAGACGGTCTTTTTGATGAAAGAACTTTTGGTCCGGTTAAAAATTATGAGTGCTATTGTGGAAAATATAAAGGTATAAGATACAAAGATGTTATCTGCGATAAATGCGGTGTTCAAGTCACTACCTCAAGAGTAAGAAGAGAAAGAATGGGACATATAAAACTATGTTCCCCCATTGCCCATGTTTGGTTTTTTAAGGGTATACCATCAAAAATGGCGCTTATGCTTAATTTGACACCAAGAAATGTAGAGTCCGTGGTGTACTTCTCTTCTTTCATAGTTACGGAGATTGATTTGTCTAAAAAAGCCGAAGCCATAAGTGAGGTGGAAAAGGATCTTGAAAAATCAAAATTATTGTTACAAAAGGAACAAGAAGATAAAGAGTCCGAAACAGAGAAAGAGTTTAAAAAAGAAAAAGCACCTGTAAATGAAGAATTTGTAAATCAGGAGCAGGATTTTAAATTAAGACAAAAATTGCAGACATTAAAAAATACCTATGACGAAAAATTTTTAGAACAGGAAAGAACCTTTAAATATATTCAGAAAAAAATTGAAGGAATAGAATTATTCACTGTTATTTCCGAAAATGAATATTTAAATTTATACAAATATATTCAATCATTTTGTAAATTAGAGATAGGAGCACAGGCTCTAAAAGGAATATTGGAGAAAATCGACCTTAATGAGCTTTCTTCTCAGCTTAGATCAGAGTTGGAAAATTCCAAGGGTCAAAAAGCATTAAAAATAGCCAAAAGATTAAAAGTTGTCGAGCAATTTAGAAGGGCTTTGATCCCGCCAAGCAATATGATTATTGATGTGCTTCCTGTTACTCCGCCTGATTTAAGGCCGATGGTACAACTTGAAGGCGGTAGATTTGCCACCTCCGACCTTAATGATCTATACCGCAGAGTTATAAATAGAAATAATAGGTTAAAAAGACTACTGGATCTTGGTGCTCCCGAAATAATTGTCAGAAATGAGAAAAGGATGCTGCAGGAATCAGTTGATGCACTGTTTGATTCTTCAAAACAAAGACAAAAAGCAAGAATTTCCAGAGGAAGAAAAGAATTACGATCTATTGCCGATATGATCAAGGGTAAGCAGGGTACTTTCAGGTTAAACTTACTTGGTAAAAGAGTGGATTATTCAGGAAGAGGAGTTATTATTAACGGTCCTAAATTAAAGCTTAATGAATGCGGACTTCCAAAAGATATGGCTTTGGAGCTTTTCAAACCTTATGTTTTAAGGGATATCTTGTCCCGTGGCTATGCTCCTAATGTAAAAAGTGCCAAGTATTTTTTGGATCAAAGAGGTCCTGAAGTATGGGATATCTTGGAAGAAGTGGTAAAGGATCATCCTGTGCTATTAAATAGAGCTCCTACATTGTGGAGACTTGGTATACAGTCTTTTTATCCAAAATTGATCGAAGGTAATGCTATCAGACTTCATTTATGTGTTTGTACCGGATTTAATGCTGACTTTGACGGAGATCAAATGGCAGTTCATGTTCCGCTATCAAAAGAAGCTGTTGAAGAAGCAAGAACTGTGCTTATTTCAACTCACAATCTATTAAATCCATCGAATGGTTCGCCAATATCAATACCTCAAAAGATCATGCTTTACGGTATTTATTATATGAGTACTATTGATAAATACCTTACACCTTATGAAAGAGTATTTTCTGACGAACAAGAGCTTTTATATGCTATGGAATCTAACCACTTAATTCAAATGAGACAACCTATAAAAATTAGGTTAAACGGTCAGATTGTTGATACTACAGCCGGAAGAATTCTATTTAATGAATTTATACCGGATCAATTTGGTTTTATCAATCAGGATATGGATAGAAAAGCAGTGACTAATCTTTTGACCAGAGCCTTTGAACTTGAAGATAAAAGTGTAGTTATAAAACTTATTGATGATCTAAAAGATTTGGGACTTAAGTACGGCACTATTTCCGGTCAGTCGGTTTCTCTTGCTGATATACAAATGCCAAAAGAAATTGATGAATTTATTGAGAGAGGTAAAAAATCGGTTTTAGAAATTGACAAGAACTTCAAACGAGGTCTCATTACTTCACAGGAGGTGACAAGGCTTTCTGTTGATGCCTGGTATAAGGTTACTGATGATATTGGTGAGGCGGTATGGACTAATATGCCTGAGGACAACCCGGTAAAAGTATTGGTTAAATCAGGGTCAACCAGAGCTTCAAGAACGCAGGTTAATCAGGTTGCAGGTATTATTGGTCTTGTTGCTGATCCTACAGGTAAAACAGTTTTGGTTCCTATTTTTGGAAATTATAAGATCGGTCTTTCCGGTCTTGAGTACTTTGTGAAAGCAAGAGGTGCGAGAAAAGGTTTGGTTGATAAAGGACTAAAAACAGCTGATGCAGGGTATTTGACAAGAAGGCTTGTTGATGTATCTCAACAAGTTATAGTAAGAGATGATGATTGTAAAACAGAGAATGGCAGAAAAATAAAAGTCGGAGAAGGTACCATGCTACAGACATTTGTCCAAAGAATAGAAGGTAGATACTTAGCCGAGGATGTGAAAGTAAATAATAAAACTTTACTTAAAGCTGGAGAACTTTTGATTGAAGAAAATATTAAAAAACTAGAGGAATCCGGAGCAAAAGAAATAATTATAAGGTCGCCTCTTGGTTGTGAGACCAGAAGAGGAATTTGTTCAAAATGTTACGGATATGACCTAATGACACGAAAAGATATAATAATCGGTTCAGCAGCCGGCGTAGCAGCCGCGCAATCAATCGGAGAGCCCGGTACCCAGCTTACTATGAGGACTTTTCACACAGGAGGTGTAGCCGGCAAAGATATTACGCAGGGATTACCAAGAGTTGAGGAATTAGTGGAAGCAAGAACCCCAAAATTTTTAGCGGTTATGTCTGAAATAGACGGAAAAGTTTCTTTGTACAAATCAGGCGATGATAGAAAGATTATCGTAATGGGTGATAAAACTGAAGATGGGGAAACATCGATGCAGGAATATGCAATCGATCCTATTGCAGAGATAATAGTTGAAGATGGAGCTTTAGTTAAAAA
>MEUV01000035.1:10187-14613 GCA_001772575.1 candidate division WWE3 bacterium RBG_19FT_COMBO_34_6
ATACGCATCTCAAGGAGTTAATATTAATGACAAACATATTGAAGTCATCGTTTGCCAAATGTTTAAAAACGTAAGGATAGTTGAAAGCGGAGATACCGAATTTTTAGTGGATGAAAAAGTTTCCATAGACAGTTTCACGGAAGAAAATGAAAGAGTACTGGCAGAAGGTGGAGAACCGGCAGTCGGTGAGTTATATCTATTAGGAATTACAAAATCTTCACTTGTTAGCGACAGTTTCTTATCAGCAGCTTCGTTTATACAAACATCAAATGTATTGACCGACGCTGCCGCATCTGGTAAAGTCGATTCGCTCCTTGGTCTAAAGGAAAACGTCATCATCGGAAGACTCATTCCTACAGGAGAAAAAGCAAGATTAGGATAATATATGCCTACAATAAACCAGATCATAAGAAAACCAAGAAAATCAAAGATTAAGAAGGTTAAAACACCTGCTCTTACTGAAGTGTATAACTCAAAAGAAAGAATTTATAAAAAAAGATTCGGTTCGTTTAAGCGTGGCGTATGTCTACAAGTAAGAACTCAAACTCCTAAAAAACCAAATTCAGCTTTAAGAAAGGTTGCCAGAGTAAGACTTTCTAACAGAAGAGAGGTTACTGCATATATTCCGGGAGAAGGCCATAACTTACAAGAACACTCGGTAGTACTCGTGAGAGGAGGAAGAGTAAAAGATCTTCCTGGTATAAAATATACTATTGTCAGAGCAGTTTTTGATTTAGCCGGTGTTAACAACAGGAAAACTTCCAGATCTATTTATGGTGCAAAGAAACCTAAGGAGTAAAATAAACTTTTATGAGATCTAAAAAAATAAAAAAGAGAATATTAGAACCCGATTTAATCTACAAATCAAAAGTAATAACCAGAATGGTCAATGCTATTATGAAAAGCGGTAAAAAATCCATTGCGGAGGATATTTTATACAACAGTTTAAATAAGATTTCCGAGGATAGGAAAGAATCATTAAGAATATTTGAACAAGCTATTAAAAATGTTATGCCCGGTCAAGAAGTTAGATCAAAAAGAGTAGGAGGAGCAACTTATCAAGTTCCTTATCCACTAAAGCATGAAAGATCGGAAGCACTGGCCATCAGATGGATTGTACGGGCTGCTAGGGCTAAAAAGGGGAATGATATGATCATAAGGCTAACAAAAGAACTAAAAGATGCCTATGAGGGCATAGGCGACTCAATTAAAAAACGTGATGATGTACATAAAGCTGCTGAGGCAAATAGAGCATTTGCCCATTTTGCACGCTTTTAGTATCATTAGTTGTTGTGGTTAGGTTTATTTATCCACCACCAAAATTAAATAAAGAAAATATTATATGTCAGATAATAAAACTATTAAAAAAGACTACCCAATGGATAAGATTAGAAATATTGGAATCATAGCTCATATTGACGCCGGTAAAACTACAACCACAGAAAGTATACTTTACTATACAGGAAAAACTCATAAAATCGGTGAGGTACACACCGGTGACACTCAGATGGACTGGATGGCGCAGGAAAGAGAAAGAGGAATCACAATTACGAGTGCTGCAACGACATGTTTTTGGAAAGATCACCGTATTAATATTATTGATACTCCCGGACATGTGGATTTCACCGCGGAGGTGGAGCGTTCACTTAGAGTTCTTGACGGAGCGGTTGTTGTTTTTGATGGAAAAATGGGTGTAGAGCCTCAATCAGAGACCGTTTGGAGGCAAGCTAATAAATATCATGTTCCCAGAATATGTTTTATAAATAAAATAAATCAGATCGGAGGGGATTTTTATAAGAGTTTTGATTCCATTAAAGAAAAATTAAGTGAAAAAGCATCTCCTATATATTTACCGATCGGTTTTGAAAAAGAAATCCATGGAAATGTCGACCTTATTAAAATGAAAGCCTTTACCTATTCCGAGATAAAGCAGGATGACATGGTAGAGGAGGAAATACCGGAGGATATGTTAGAAAAATCCAAAGTGTATAGGCAAAAATTGATCGATTGTGTTGCTGAGTACGATGATGAAATTTTAGAGAAATTTCTATCAGATCAGGAGATCAGCGAGGAGGAGCTATATAGGTGTGTTAGAAAAGCAACATTATCAGGAAAATTTTTCCCGGTATTAGGAGGAGACGGAAGAGGTATACCGACAAAATATGTTCTTGATTCGGTTGTGAATTTTTTGCCGTCACCTCATGATGTTGCAAATGTGGTAGCCACCAAAATCAGTTCCGGAGAAACCTATACATTAAAAGAGACAGAAGACGAACCATTTGCGGCACTGGCATTTAAGATACAGACAGATCCTTATGTTGGAAGATTAACTTATATTAGGGTTTATTCAGGTAAATTAAGTTCGGGATCTTATGTATTAAATTCATCCAGAGATAAAAAAGAAAGAGTTGCCCGAATACTTTTGATGCATGCAAACCACAGAGAAGAGATCAAAGAAATTAAAGCAGGAGAAATAGGCGCAGTTATAGGTCTTAGTGAAACAAAAACAGGAAACACACTTTGTGATGATTCCAATCGAATTTTATTAGAATCTATTACCTTTGCGGAACCTGTTATCGGTATTGTTATTGAACCTAAAACAAAGGGTGATAGAGACAAATTAGGCGAGGTTATCAAAAGGTATTTGGAGGAAGATCCGACCTTGAAAGTTATAACTGATATAGAAACAGGAGAAACTGTCTTATATGGTATGGGCGAACTTCATTTGGAAATTATTGTAGATAGAATGAGAAGAGAGTTTAATGTTGAAGTAAATACGGGTAAACCACAAGTTGCTTATCGCGAATCGGTTAAAAGAACGGTTAATGTTGAGAATAAATATATAAGACAATCAGGAGGCCGAGGACAGTACGGACATGTAGTTATTAAAATGGAACCATTAGAAAGAGGTAAAGGTGTTGAATTCGTAGATAAAATTATTGGCGGTGCCATACCAAAAGAATATATTCCCGGTGTTGAAAAAGGTATAAAAGAAGCAGTAGAAAGTGGGGGCCTTGCTGGCTATCCTGTGACTGATATCAGAGTTACTCTTTTTGATGGATCATTTCATGAGGTAGATTCTTCGGAAATGGCTTTTAAAATGTCTGCAATAGGTGCTTTTAGAGAAGCCCAAACCAAAGCAGGCGCATATCTGCTTGAGCCGATAATGTCTTTGGAGGTTATAACACCGGAAGAATTTATGGGTGATATTATTGGAAATATAGCATCAAAAAGAGGCAAGATCGAGAAAACACAAATAGAAGGTAAAGCTACTGCTATTAGAGCTAAAGTTCCTTTGGCAGAAATGTTTGGTTATGCAACAGAGTTAAGAGGACTTACACAGGGGAGGGCAAGTTTCACTATGGAACCTAGTCACTACGAAGAAGTACCATCTCAGATAACAGAGGCGATAATTAAAGGAAAGTCTTGATTTTAGACGTTTTTTTTGGTTAACTACCTCTGCTAGAATTAGTAAATAAAAAAATAGTAAAAAATTTAGAAAGGTTTATATATGAGCGCAGAGTTTATTAGAAATAAACCGCACGTTAATATTGGTACTATTGGCCATGTTGACCATGGAAAAACAACTTTAACTGCAGCTATAACAAAGGTTCTTGCTCAAAAAGGACTTGCAGATTATACAAAATTTGAAGATATTGACAAAGCTCCTGAGGAAAGGGAGAGGGGTATCACTATCAATATTACTCATGTTGAGTATCAGACTGATAAAAGGCATTATGCCCATATCGATTGCCCCGGACATGCTGATTACATTAAAAACATGATCACGGGAGCAGCTCAACTCGATGGAGCAATTCTGGTGGTATCAGCTCCTGATGGACCTATGCCTCAAACAAGAGAGCATATCCTTCTTGCCAGTCAGGTTAATGTGCCGGCGATTGTTGTCTTTATGAATAAAGTAGATATGGTTTCTGATAAGGAAATTTTGGATTTAGTAGAGCTGGAAGTAAGAGAGCTTTTAACTAAATACGGATTTCCCGGTGACGAAATTCCTGTAATAAAAGGCTCGGCACTTAAAGCACTGGAAGGTGATGCTGAAGCTATGAAATCAATTGAGGAGTTGATGCAAAAAGTTGATGAGTACATACCTACACCGGTAAGAGATCTTGAAAAGCCATTCTTAATGCCTGTTGAAGATGTATTTTCTATTAAAGGTAGAGGTACGGTGGCAACCGGAAGAATAGAAAGAGGTATAGTCAAGGTTAATGACGAAGTGGAAATAGTTGGTATAAAAGAAACAAAAAAGACAGTGGTAACCGGAGTAGAAATGTTTAGAAAACAACTCCAGGAAGGACAAGCAGGAGATAATGTAGGAATACTACTTAGAGGTATTGAAAGGGAACAAATTGAAAGAGGTCAAGTTTTAGCAAAACCTGGGACTGTAACACCTCACTTAGAGTTTGAA
>MEUV01000035.1:14620-15558 GCA_001772575.1 candidate division WWE3 bacterium RBG_19FT_COMBO_34_6
TATACGTACTTTCAAAAGAAGAAGGTGGTAGGCACAAACAGTTTTTCAGCGGTTATAAACCACAATTTTATCTTAGGACTACTGATGTGACCGGAGATATTACCCTTCCGGAAGGTGTTGAGATGGTTATGCCGGGAGATAGCGTGACACTTAAAGTGAAATTGATTACACCGGTAGCTTTGGAAGAAGGGTTGAAGTTTGCTATTAGAGAAGGTGGACATACAGTCGGGGCGGGAGTAATTTCTAAAATAATTGCATAATAAGGAAATGAAAGTTTGCATGGGGCTGCGTAAGTAGCCCCATACAATTTGATTACATAAATGACCAAACAACAAAAAGAAACAAAAATAAGAATAAAATTAGAATCTTATGATAGCAGGGTTATGGATCTAAGTTGTGCAAGAATAGTTGACACTGTAATTAGAACCGGAGCAAAGGTGATCGGCCCGGTGCCTCTTCCAACCAAAAAGGAAAGGTTTACCGTAATTAGAGGCCCGCATATTGATAAAAGATCTAGAGAGCAGTTTGAACTTAGAACTCATAAAAGAGTTATTGATGTTGTAAATCCTACAAGTTCAACCGTTGATAGTTTATCGAGACTTAATCTACCGGCAGGAGTAGGTATTTCATTAAAGATGTAGCTTGAAACATCTTCTCTTGATGGTATTTTTGAAAGGTAAAAAAGGAAACAATTAACTAATGAGAAATGTAAAGAAGAAATAAAAATAATAATTTTGGGTTAAGCAATATTATGAAAGCGCCCAAAAGGCGCTTTTTAAAATGACAAAACAAATAAAAGCAAAAAAAGTAAATATGACGCAAATTTTTAACCAGGATGGGAAGGTAATTCCTGTAACTATAGTTAGTACTTCGGATGAGCTAAGCGACGATCTTACAGGTAAGAATGTTGTAATTACAGGAAAATCAAAGGGTAAAGG
>MEUV01000036.1:0-1741 GCA_001772575.1 candidate division WWE3 bacterium RBG_19FT_COMBO_34_6
TGAACCCAGCATAGAAGAAGTAGCTGCATTTTTTGAAACACAGACTCTTTCGGTAATCTTTGAGCAAACCGTAAACGAATCAAGTCTTAGTAAATTTGCATCACGCATGGTGACGTTGGATAACGCTGTTTCAAATGTAAACGACCAGATCAAGAGTACAAATTTTGGATTAAAGAAATTAAAACATAGAAATTTTAATAAAAAGCAAATAACATTATTATCAAGTATATTTGCTTTAAGGGCGGCCTAATATGTCAGAACAAGATAATACAAGTAATGCAAGAGTAATAGGGGTAAAAGGATTTGTTGTTGAAATTGAGTTTATGGGTGATGAGAAACCTAAACTTAACGATATTCTTATATTAAGTGATAATCAAAATGTGAAGCTACAGGTATTCAGATCATCATCCAAAAATAGTTTTTATTGCCTTTGCTTATCAAATATTGAGGAAGTTTACCGGGGTGCAAAAGTAATTAATACAAAAAAACCTCTATACGTTCCGGTTGGCGAAGGAGTACTTTCCCGTGTTATAGACATTTTCGGAAATGCAGTTGACGGCCGGGGAAAAATAAAATCTGACATTTATCTCCCGATTTATAAGGACTCTCCGTCTTATACACAGGTTCCGCAACACCTTGAGCTTATGGAAACAGGCATCAAAATTATAGATTTATTCGCACCGATACTCAAAGGTGGTAAAACCGGACTTTTTGGAGGATCGGGTGTTGGCAAGACAGTACTCTTAAGTGAGATTTTACACAATATTATCGGTAAGGATAGGGAGCACAACGTTTCTGTTTTTTGCGGTATTGGAGAACGTACAAGGGAAGGTCATGAACTTTTTTATGATTTGGAAGCAAACGGTGTTTTAGATGGGGTTGCGCTAATCTACGGAGCAATGGGAGAAAATCCATCTATGAGATTTTTAACAGGCTCCGGAGGTGCAACTATGGCAGAATACTTTAGAGATCAAGGAAAAGACGTTTTAGTTTTCATAGACAACATCTATAGGTATGCACAGGCAGGAAATGAACTCTCACTTCTTATGGACACCATTCCCTCTGAGGATGGTTATCAAGCAACATTAGCTTCTGAAATGGGCTCTATACATGAAAGGTTAATATCCACCACACAATCCGCAATAACCTCAATAGAAGCGGTCTATGTCCCTGCAGATGATCTTTTGGACCAGGCAGTCCAAACTGTCTTTAAATACCTTGACTCTTCCGTGGTTTTATCAAGGGACGTATACATGCAAGGCAGATATCCGGCTATAGATATCTTGGCGTCAGGATCAAGCGCAATTAATCCCGAGACAGTGTCAGAACTTCAGTATAAAGTTGTTTTGGATGCTCAGGCTCTTTTAAAAAAAGCAGACCAACTGGAACGAATAGTGTCTTTGGTTGGAGAAGCTGAACTTTCTGAAGATGATAGAATACTTTACCAAAGAGCAAATAAACTTAGAAATTTTATGACTCAAAATTTTACTGTTGTCCAGGGACAGACCGGAATGCCCGGCGTATATGTACCCAGAGATAAATCCGTGGAAGGTGTAAAAAGAATTATGGATGGAGAATTTGACGGTGTTTCGGAAGATAAATTTATGTTTATAGGAACAGTAGATGACATCAAACGATCCTAAAGTACCAAGATATAAAGAAACAGTAAAAGTAGACATAAGGAACCGTAAAGAACAATTTTTTCAGGGAGAAGCCCATACGGTATCCTCTCTTAACGACA
>MEUV01000036.1:1799-2085 GCA_001772575.1 candidate division WWE3 bacterium RBG_19FT_COMBO_34_6
TGAGATCGGAAACGGTGTATTAGCCGCGAAAACTAATGCAGTCGATGTATATTTGGATTTTTAGATGATTACCGGCTAATTTCTACCTGATAAGATTTTCCCATACTTGCGCATAGAAAAATTGATTTGATAAAATCAGGTTTTGCTTTTTGAGGTCTATTTTGCTTTATTCCGTTAATAATTTCATTGTAGTTTTCAACTAATTTTTTGTCGTCAAAACTCATTTTACCTATTATTGTATGAATTATTGGTGATATTGGTTCAGTTCTGATTTCAATCTTTCCTT
>MEUV01000036.1:2130-5110 GCA_001772575.1 candidate division WWE3 bacterium RBG_19FT_COMBO_34_6
TCCGAGAACTTTTGCGATCTTGGCAAGTTTTGGCATTTGGCTGGGTTCAGACACCAGCACATCAAAATCTCTTCCTGGGCGTATCTCGCCGTCTTCTATTTTTTTAAGATCGGATTCCTTAAATTCCAGATCGGCATTTTCCACTTTTTTTGATGCAAATACAGCTACCTTCTTTGTTTTTCCTGTACCATGAGGTAGGTTAGCTGTAAATCTTATTTGTTGATCTTTGATTTTGGAATCAAATGAAAAATTTACATGAAGTTCAACTGAAGAATCAAATTTTGGTTTTTTGCCTGTTTTGATTTGTTTTATTGCTTCCTCTACGGAATATTTTGAAGATTCTTTTGATGCCATATTATTTTTCTACCTCAACTCCCATAGATCTTGCAGTACCGGAAATGATTTTTATGGCTTCCTGCTCATCTTTTGTGTTAAGATCAGGCAATTTTATTTTTATAATCTCCATAATCTGAGCTTTGGTTATCTTACCCACCTTATCTTTATTTGGTACAGAAGAACCTTTTTGTATCTGAAGAGCCTTTTTTATTAATGCAGATGTAATTGGAGTTTTTGTAATAAAGGTAAATGATCTGTCTTCGTATACTGTAAGAACAACCGGTATAATATCATCACCCATTTTTGCTGTTTTGGCATTAAATTCTTTACAAAAATCCATAAGAGCGACCCCATGCTGCCCCAGTGCCGGTCCAACAGGAGGTGCAGGTGTTGCTTTACCTGCAGGGACGTTTAACTTAACTATCGCTTTAATTTTTTTTTGTTTTTTTTCCGCCATAATTTATATATTCTGAACTTGCATAAAGTCTAATTCTACAGGAGTTTCCCTTCCAAATACAGATATAAGTACCTTTACTTTCCCTTGTGCTTCATTAACCTCATCCACTTTGCCGAGATGATCCGTGAATGGCCCTTCAATAATTTTTACAGAATCCCCGACAGAAAACTTTGCTTCAAATTTTGGAGCTTCCATCTTTGCAAACTTCATCAAGGTTTTCACTTCAGGTTCCGGTAGAGCGGTTGGTGTGCTTCCCATACCTACAAATCCGGTTACACCCCTTGTGGAGCGGACCAAAAGCCATGCATCATCGCTCATATCCATCTGTACAATAACATAACCGGGGAATAGTCTTTCATCAATAGATCTTTTTTTACCCTCACTGATTACTATTTTTTGTTGGTGAGGAATGAATACTTTAAAAACCCTATCAGTAAATCCGTTAGATTCTGCCCTTTGTTTTAATGAAACCGCAACTTTTTTCTCATGTCCGGCATAGGTATGAATAACATACCATTTTGCAGAATCGGTTACATTGTCACCGATAGTTACTACCCCCTCATCGGAGATCATCTCAGGTTCTTTTATATTGTTTTGATCAGTTTGGTCTTTCATTTTAATATATATGATAAAACTTTTTGGATTATTACATCCCAACCCCACACATACAGTGCAACGCCTAAACTAACACCTAATACGTATACAGTCAAGCGGATAGTTTTGTCCTTGGAAGGCCAAGCTACCTTCTTAAACTCACTGTAAGATTCAAGAATAAACTGTTTTATTAACTGAATATAGCCTTTTAATTTTTTCACCCCGAAATTCTAGCATTTTTTGTTATGATATAAAAGATTTTTGGCAAAATTACCTTATTGATATGTTATAATCCTTGCATGTTAATTAAGCTTTTGTCTGAAAATCCGGCTGTATTTTTTGCTGTAGTGGCGGCATTAATCATATCCATCTCTATTCATGAATTTGCCCATGCCTTTACTGCAGAAAAGTTGGGTGACAGCACGCCGAGATATATGGGTAGAGTCACTTTGGATCCCAGGGCTCATTTGGATCCTGTCGGTACGTTACTTTTAGTTTTTGCAGGATTTGGATGGGGAAAACCGGTACTTTTTAATCCTATTAATTTAAAGAATCCCAAAAGAGACGCTGCTTTAATTGCCTTTGCCGGTCCTTTTTCAAATCTTGCTTTAGCTCTTGTACTTTCTGTCATATTTCATCTTTTTAGCCTTAATTCAAATATAATTCTTGGAGGATTTTTATATCTTGTAATTTTTTATAATATTATTTTAGGTATTTTTAATCTACTTCCGGTGCACCCTTTGGATGGTTTTAAGGTCGTATCAGGATTATTACCTCAGAACCTTTATTTTCAATGGATGCAGATGGAAAGATATGGAGTCATAATTTTAATGCTGCTTATTCTCACACGCTCAACTGGTGTTATAGTGACGCCATTTGTGAACATTTTATTACACTTATTTAGATTGTAGTATCATACTTTTTCTTATTATTTAGGTAGATTCAAATACTAATATATATTGTATTTTTAGAGTATTTCACTTGACGATTCATAGCCAGGTGTTAATATAAATATAATATCTTTTCGCAAGAAAAGACGATATCCTGAGATGTACGTTTACACTGACCATATAGTAAAGTGCTCTAACTCGTATTTAGGGAACCAGCGTGTTTTTCCAATAAGAAACCCACAAGGTTACCCACATTAACCTAAACGAGTCTTACTATCAGTGCTCCGGCATGTTGGGATCGCACTTATTTAATAATATAGAAAGAAAAAAAAGGCCTTATGATTTCTATTATATAAAGCTCCGTAATTTTACGGGGCTTTAGTTTTTGTGGTAGAAATAAAAAACCCCACGAGGTAAAGATTAACCTAATGGGGTTTACATAATTATTGAGCCTCCTCCTTACATGGCACGTTACATCCGCAACAAGAACACTTTGGATTGCTGCATTTGTGATGATTACCCTGGGTGCAGTCTGTGCAGATGCCGTTCTGACCTTTTTTCTGTAATGCCTTGCTATTTTGTCCCTTCTTTTTTTTCACGCTATATCTCCTAATAGTTTGATCTGGCTTGCATGGGTTTTTGGCTTATACGATGAGTTTCAACATTTTGGCTACGAAATTGATAAGTATCTCCTTGCTGAAAT
>MEUV01000036.1:5150-21958 GCA_001772575.1 candidate division WWE3 bacterium RBG_19FT_COMBO_34_6
CTTCATCAGAAATAATAACAATATTTTTTATTTCGTTAAGACGCTTTCCGGATCTGTTAAACCAATAGTAATGACCATTTTGCGTAATTAGAATATGCTTTCTGTTACATACAAAACAGTACCCATTTAACCCCTCATCATATTGCTTTTTTGCGCTTTTGGCATTTAACAACATCGTGCTCTCCTTGTTGTTGGGATAATATAGCTGGGTGGTATTATATCAAAAAACAGCCATTATGACAACATTTGTACGTTTTTTGTTATAATCTACAAATTATGATAAATTTTGATGGAAAAAAGGAAGCAGAGAATCTGGATCTAATATTTATTGATAGAATCAAACAATTTAGTCTTCCTAAAACACTTTTAATATTGCAAATCGGAGATAATCTTTCTTCAGAAAAATATATTAATTTAAAAATAAAATATTGTGAAAAAATTGGTGTCGGTACTATTTATAAAAAGATCGAGCCAATTCTTAGTGATGGGCAGATAATGGATACAGTAAAAAATATGCTGGAGGATGAAAATATAGATGGCGCTATTATTCAAATCCCATTACCAAGGCAGAGTTTACAAAATATACTCAATTTAATACCTTATAACAAAGACCTGGATCTACTTTCGGATAAAAAAAGGGAACAATTTTATCAAAAAAACTTTAATTTTTTACCACCGACTGTGAGGGCTCTAAGGCACTTTTTGGCTTTAGATAAAATAAATATGGCACAAAGAAGCATAACTATCCTAGGAGGAGGGGATCTGGTCGGTAAGCCTGTCGCATTTTATTTATCGTCTCTTGGGGCAAAAGTCACAGTTTTGGACACGGAGGAAATAACTCAAACCAATTTTAAGAATTTAAGTCAAATAACTTTACAAAGTATATATCACAAAGGCCAAAAAATTGATTCCAACCTTGTAATCTCTGCAATGGGAAAATCCTATTATTTGGATCCTGATGATTTGAAACCCGGTACCAGTATAGTAGATTTCGGATCTTCAATTGTAAACGGTGCTACTATTGGAGATTTAGATACAAGGGATGATATTAGCCATCTGGGATATGTTTCTTTATCTCCCGGAGGTATGGGACCCCTGGTTATCAGATATTTAATTGCCAACCTTATTGGTTTATAAAATTATGGACAAAAATGAGCTTATTTTAAATCTGCAAAGAGATGGTATTTTGAAAACAAAAAAAATAATTGATGCATTTATTAAAATCGATAGATCGAAATTTATCAGACCGGGAAATTTCGAATATACTTATCAGGATGAACCTTTGCATATAGGTTATGGACAAACAATATCTCAACCCAGAACAGTAGCTTTTATGCTTGAAAAGCTACAACCTGATATAGGGGACAAAGTTTTGGATGTTGGTTCCGGATCCGGGTGGACAACAGCGCTTCTCGCATCAATAATAGGGGAAGCAGGGTATTGCCTTGGTATTGAAATACTTCCTGATCTGGTTAAGTTCGGTGTAATGAATCTTAAAAAGTTTAGTCTTCCTAATGCTAGGATTATTCAAGCAGGTGTAGATTTTTTAGGTTATCCGTTAGAGGGTCCTTATAATAAAATATTAGTTTCAGCCTCATCTTTGGATATTCCGCAGGAATTATCCAGCCAATTAGCTATTTCTGGCGTAATGATAATACCGGTGAGGAATTCTATTATCAAAATTAAAAGACTTGATGCAAATAAGTTTACTACAGAAGAATATTATGGTTTTTCCTTTGTTCCTTTGATAAGACCAAAGCGATAGGGATTGAATACGTGTCGTATAAGTGAGAGAATATTTTTGCTTAAATGAACCTATTTACAAAGGATCCGAAAATTTTTTTTGAAATTATTTTTTCAATAATTTTAGTTGTATTAGCAGCATTACTCATCCTTATCTTAAACAGAGATTATTTTTATACTTTACATAGAGAAACCGAAAAAAATGAAGATGTAATACCCGTTGCCAATAAAGATATACAGGATCATACAGATATTCTATATATAAAATTAGATTCCCCATCTTATGCTATGAGTAATTTTGATATAAATCCTGCAACAACTATAGAGGTTTATCTTGCTGAATTAGTTGATGTAAAGGAGTTTGTACAGAGTTTTAGTTTGATAAATGAGCAGACGAATAAAAAAGTTGATGTAGGGTATATGGAAGAAACCAGAAAGTTAGAGGAATCGGGTAAGGGTTTACATAATTGGGAAAAGATGTGGAAACAAAAAATTACATTTATTCCAAACGTAACCCTATCTGATAAAAGTTCATACATTATTGAGATCGCACCTTTTTATCATAGTGCTGACGGTGCTTCAGAAACCAGATCAGCATATAAATATGAGTTTACAACTACCGACAGGTTTGGATTTTTGAATTCAAATTTAACATCTGGTAAAGATTTTCCTGTAGATGAGAAGATACGTATAACGTTCAAATCACCGTTAAATTATAATTCCTTAATAAATAATATTGATATAGAGCCAAGTGTAGGCGACATTGATCTTAAAATTACAGATAAAATTTTACAAATAAATAATATATTTGCCCATAATACTTTATATAAAATTACTATACCCGCATCCACAATCGATCTTTACAACAGGATCTTAGGTAAGGATTTGATATTTGAGTTTAAAACAACGGAGTAGTTGAACCTAATCGGTAAATGTAGTTCGTAAGAATAATGCGGTAAAAATAAAAATCATAACAAATAATATTAATATTAATATTTTGTATCTTTTTATATCTTTTTTTATATTAATATACTCTAAACTTTTAGTATCTTGAGATAAGGACATAAGTTTATCCTCAAGATCTTTCATTTTCGTTGATATAATAGGAAAAATTAGTACACCTAAAATAATCGGTAGCCATATTTTTATCATATACTATCAACCTCCGTATTACTTACTATTGTTGGTTTCACGTATCTGTAATGTATCTTATTTAGTATAAGCCATTGAATAATAGGAAGGCTTGAAATTAGGATGAACCATATTTTTATCATTTGTAGATTGTTCTGACCAAATATATATATGAATATTATAAAAAACATTATTCCAAAAAATCTACCAAATCCCAGTGGAATTTCCCTCGCCACCAAATACTGTTCCTGACGCTCGACTATGAGCTCGGTTCTATTTTCTATAGCAGAGAGAATAATAGCCGTAGAAGGTAGTCCAAAAAGAGGGGAGCCTAGTGTGTTTAGGATCCTGTCAATTATAATTGAGGGTATTGTTAACAACGTAATGAATAAATATCTTCCTATTACAATAAAAGTTGAGCCAATAAGCACCCATAGTGGACGTCTGCCGGTATTAATATATTTTCCTATTAAATATATATAAAATCCGCTTATTGCTCCGAATGCGCTGGTTAAGATACCCATATTAAGCTCTGTAGATAGAAGTCGGTATGAAAAAATCAGAAAAATTAATTTTAGTCCTGTCTCATAAATACCGGAAAAAAGCTCATACAAGGAAAAGATCCGAAACATTTTTGAGTTGGTTGTATTTATTATTTTATCTATTTTGAAATATTTTAGGTTCAGAGAAGGGAGGCTCTCTATAAATCCGTACAAAATTAAAAGGAGCGTTATGGAACAAGCATACAAAAGATAATACCCCCCAAGCTCAAGATTAGTAAATCTAGGGGATAAGGTTATTAGAGCACCTACAAAGAAGGGAAACAGAGTTGTTAAGAAAGTAAACCCTCCCGAGTATACCCCCAAAAAGTATTCACGGCTTTTATCTTCAGTTTCCCTAAGCTGCATGAGATTGTATGTTCCCCAATATAATCCTGATCCCAATCCCTGTAAGATACCTACTATAAGTACATAGTCAATAACATGTTCTTTTAAAATAAGAACCAAAAGATGACTTAGAATTAGGATTAAAAAAGAAATTCTAAATATTACTTTTGATTTTACAAAAGTCAATAAAAATCCCGATAAAATATATCCAAACATCATCAAAAGAACGCTCATTAGTTCAAAATAGGCAATATAGGTCAAATCATTTTTGATTCTCCACAGGAAAATAAAAACAAAAGTGCCGGAAATAGCACTAGCCGAGGTGAATAATATGTGAGTAACTATCAAATGTTTTTCATTTATAGAAAGTGTTTTAATTTGCATCTTAATTTAATTGTATCATTTTGAGTATTGGATAACTTATAGTATAATACAAGGGAATAAACAAATAGGAGGCGTATCGTGAAAAAAACCTGTTTTTTTCTTGTTATTGCAAGCTTGCTTATTACTACCCTCACAGTATTTTGCAGCAATTACAAAGGTAAAGAACAGATTTTGGTAAATAATAAAACACCAATATCATGGTCTTCGCCTAATTTTCCTGGAGAGCAGCAAAATGTATTACTTACTGATAGGGATTTTTTTAATATAATATTTGCAGCGACTCTCCCTAATGGTCAGCAGATCAACTCTGAGCCGATACTAGTCCAAGTTTTCCTGCAAGATGATGGGTCCATATTGATCAGGGAATCAAAACCTAACATGCAAGAAATAAGACTAAATATTGGAGAAAACTGGAGCTCTTCTGTTGATTTTAAAGGGTATGGAGAATTGGATCTGATGATTTTCAAATATATATCATATCCAGATAACCAAATCCTAATGGAAGTTCTTTGTAGTGATTAAGTTTCTAACGCCTGGATGTAAAAAATATTACCTCCGGGCGTTTTTATTTGAGTATATCTGGTGAAAAATCCGCGCCGATAATAATTAAAATATCAACGTCAGGAAGGTCGTCATCTTCAGGAATTTGTTCTTCTTTGGCAGCAAGTAAACTTACCAGATTTTTTGTTAAATTATCATATTTCTTGGTTATATTAATTACTACCGTATCCTCAAAGAGCTCATCAGTATTAGAAAGTTCTTTTATTTCGATCTCTTTTTCATCATATTTTGACTGTAAAAAATTTGAAACTTTTGAAGCCATTCCCTGCATTGTTTTTGTACCATTATAAACCGCAATTTTTGCAGGTTCTTTTTGTTCCTCAGTTCCAAGAACGGATTCGGTGGATTGTTTTGTGTTTTCAGCTTGAGCAAGCTGTGCTGTTGCTACGGATCCTTGTAGGTCCCTAATATTAACCGGAGCTGATTCTATGATTTTATTTATGCTTGGCCTGTAAAGTATGGCTCTAGAAGACTGTGCGTATATGATAACCTTGTCCCCATTTTCAGCCCTGTAAAAAAATTTCTGTTCCTTAAGAGTATAAGCATCTTTAACTGTAGCTATTGTCGGTTCCTCATTTTCAGGAAGTAAGGTTATCTTACCGATTTTTTTTATAAGATCATATTTTTCTTTGATAGCTTGAACATCGGAGTGCTCTTTATATTCGGAAAGCTGTTTTTGAGTATTGTAATAGTTATAACCGAGAAAACCGGCAATTCCCAAAAAAAGTAAGATAGCAATAATAGGTGTGAGTTTTTTAATGAGCATGCTATTTATTTTAAAAAGTGGAAGCTTTATCATATTACTTACGTATATTGTATCAATTTATACAAAAATATGAAATCTAAATTATTAGTTAACATCTTTTTTATAATACTGATAACATTCATCTTATCTGGTTTATACTTTGGGATTTTTATTTTTCCAAAAGTTGTAAAGATAAAACAAATTCTAGCTGTGGAATCGACTTTATCAATGCATAGGGTAAACCTTACAACAATAAGGGTTTCGGTAATTGGTATTCTAGGACTTTCATATAAAAATACTGATTTTTCAGACCAGATAGATTTTTATTTAAATAACTTAGATAATCTAAAAGATAAGATAGAATTAAAAGAGATTTCCACACTAAGTACATATGATAAAAACAAATTAAAAGATCTATCAAGAAAAACATCATCAGAAATTGCAAATATTTATACAAAATTAAAAGGTATAGACAATATTTACGGTAAAATTTTTCTATATGATCCGGTTGTCGATCTTAATTTAGATCTTCAAGCCAATGATTCTAACGGTATTGTTACCAAAACTGAAAATACAATCTCGTTTTTGGAAAAATTAAAGGCTGACTACTCCAATAATTACAACATAAATAGTAAGATTGATAAAAATTTAGTTTATTTACATAAAATTAATTTTAGAGCTAATGAAGGATTGTTGGATGATGAGATAGGGGGATTCATTTTATCTTATGATGAGAGTTTTTCAATTTTAAAAGGTGAGATATTCAAAAATTACCAGTCAATATTAAGCTCCGATGAGGCTGTCCTTGCAATAAAAGATCTTTCAAATCTAATAATAATGGAAGAAAATTATTTGAGTGATTTAAAGACTCAAAAGGAAGGTCTTCTAAGATTATTGGGTAGATGATGTCGATTGGGTGGTTTCTTTTACTTCCTCAATTACAACTTCTTCAAATGATGGAGTTGATTCAGTGGTATTATTAATCTCTTCCGCAATGTCTTCCTCGGTGAGCTCTTCTATTGGTGTAGTGTCTTCCATTACTGGGGACTCACCAGCAACATTATCAGATAAAGATTTGTCTGATGTACCATCAGTCTTTATTGTTTTTTGGAGTTTTTTATTTAAAATATCATATTCATTCCAGTAACTATCCTCATCTTCAGAAGTTTCCCAGACTATTTTATTATCATTAATTTTTGGCATTCGTGATGAATAATTGCTTGAGATGATCTCTGTTGTTTTAATATTGACATTATATAGTACTATTTCCCATATATTATTTTGATTATTTTTTTGTGAAAAAGTAATATATTCGTTTTTTATCTCCACATCTTGTTTAGGATTATCATCTTTCGTGATCTGAGAAATTCTTAAACCATCAAACATAAAGATTTGCCAAACTCCGTTTCTTTGACCTTCCCAAACTATTTTTTCCCCGTCTACTTTAGGATTTACATTATTTTCCGAGTTAGTCAGCTGAAAAAATGTTTTTGCCTTGATATCATATACAAAAATTTGCCAATATCTATCGACTATTGCCATCCAAGCTATATAGTTTTGACCATATGATGGATTTGCATGTGTAGTATTATCCTCAGTTAAAAAGTGTGTAGAACCATTATCATCACGAATGATTATTTGTCTATAATTATTGTCATCTATTGCTGTATCGACCTCAAAATTTGTATCAAGTATATCTCTCCAATCTAATGCGTTTACAAAATGAGGTCTTGAGATTAAAAATATAACAACTCCTATTATTAGAGATAAGTATGTACTTTTATTTATTAATTTAATTCCTTTTTTATTTACCATATTAATTAGCCCAAAAGTATCCCTTTTCCTCATCATTCTGAAAGATTTTTCCATGTTTTAGTAAATTTGACATCCCGGGTGCTGTAGTTAACTTCGGGTAGCTATCAGCATTATAAGAGAATGATAAAGTTGAATCAGTTAGGATCATTCTAAAACAATAAGTAGTATTTTCCGTTGCCCCGTTATTTTCGATAGGCCAATCCCATTCCGTATTGTTGGTGGCAGTAATTGCATTAGGATTGTTACCGGTAGCATTGATTTCGGAATAGTATCCCTCAGCACCGGTGTTAGAGGTAGAAATATCATTTACCTGAGCTACGGAATCAGCTAAAGCTGATTCATCAAATAACCGCCATATTGTAGCAGATCCTTTTGCGCCTATATCTGCCCAACCAGAAGCTGTAGTGCAGTCATTAGCAGCAACATATTGTAATTTATAGTTATTTCCTGAAGCTGGAAGATCATAAGACCCAATTGTAAAATTCATCTGAATTCGTATTTGATTATGGCCGTTTGTATCAACAGGCTCATTTGTTGCTGGTATTTGTGTAAGAACCTGATTTTCCAACAGATCCTCGCCCCCACCTGATGGCCATATATTTGTTAGGGCAGTAGATCCGGTAGTAACAAACCATTCGAAATCATTTTGGGTATACGTTCTTGCATTGTATGTAATATCCACCCAGACAGCATCAACATAAGCCGTTCTTCTATCAGGACCTCCTGATTTTACACCGTTAAAACTTATTGTAAGGTTAGTGATGTTATCAAAACTTGTAATGTTGCCGGCCGAAAATGACCAATATCCTCCGTTTGTCGCATTAGATTTCTGAGAGTTCTGCGTAATGCTAGTAAGAGTATAAGTTGTACCGTTTGGATCATAGTCAACTCTTACGAGGTCATCTCCTGCTGCGGTGCCGTCGGTTGCAAATGAGAAAACAATATTAGCGGAAATAAATTGCCCCAGATCGTAACCGTTTAGAGTCGTGCATGTAAAAGAATTGGCATCAGATACCCTGGCACTAGCTGAATTTGATGTAGTAAAACTGGAATAAGCAGCATTAGAAGCTAAGGTTGGAGATCCCTGTGCATTAGCCGGGTTGGTCCATGCACCTGAACATGAGGTTGAATATCTTGTAATTAGAGCGTCCACCGCAATCTGCCAAGGAGATAAAGTATATATATTATTACTAAGTAAAAATTTATCCGGTAGAAAATTGCTTATAAAAGATGTCGGGCCGGTTTCAAAATAATCAGGACTTACTTCAGGAGCTTTATACTCATAGACAAGCTCATAATTTTTACCTTTTTCCCATTTTACTTCCCAAATTATTTTATTTGTAAAATTATCTATTTTTTTTATATCAAATAAGCTGCTTTCTGAAATCTCAAAAACTGAAGGTATAACTTCCTCAACTTTTCCACTGAAGTTTTTTTGCGGAGATACTTTTATTTTAACTTCATATTTATCCTTGGGGTATATTCTTGTACTGGAGATTTTTTCTACATCTAATACTTTTTTATCATCTACTTTTATTGTTTTTTCTTTGCTATATGAACCATTTTTGGTAACTGCATTTAATACCAATCTATATTGCCCATTATTTTCAAGACTAAAATTAGACTCAAAATCTGGTACCTTACTTTCTTTTTGTCTACATGTCGGACTAGTTTTAATACTGTTATCTAAGGTGGATAATGTTTTTATGATGTTATTTTTGGAGTCATACACGATCAGCTCTAGGTAAGCAGAGCATTCCATGATGCCGTTATGATCTAAAACACCATACTCAATGTGGATATTTTCATTCGGGTAGTAAATGTCTTTATTGGTGTTTATAGCAAGAACACCCCAATCATTGACATAATTTCCTAATACAGTTTTTACTCCGGTAATATTAAAAAATAAAATAATGGCAAAAATTGAGATTATTACTCCAAAGAAATAAGATATTAAATTTTTAACAATAATAATTTTCACTGTATTTAATTCTGCTCATTTATTTAATAAGATGCAAGATAGGTGAGTGTGATATCTCCTATTCTTGCCCAGTTGCTTGATTGCGATCCAAGCCGTAGATATATAACCCCTGTTTCACCTGCCGCGTTCCATATATCCAGATCTGCACTTGTAAAATTAATAGTCGACCATGATAAAGAAGTCTGTCCTGAAGATGAAGCATCTAAGGTGGCATCCCCCTCCATATATACTCTAGCATCCACCAAACTATTAGTACTTGTAGTGCTGGCTGTTTTATAACCCATGGTTACTGCATTGGTTGCAGTAGCCCAGGCCGAAAAATCGGGTGGAAGTGTAATTCTAACCGCTACAGTATAAAAATGTTGTGTAGAGGCATTTCTTTGCCAATTGTAATATGTTTTTATACTGGTAGCCGGCGCAGTATCAGAATCAGATGTCATAGTACCTGATATATTGGTGTCCTGTTCTGCTCCATAAAAAGGTGTAAGTATGGCTCCTGTATATTCAGGGGAAAGTGTAATCTTTTTGGTAGGTCTGGCATTACCTGTAAATGCAGGACCCGTGTCCATATCAAAGGTTACGGTACTGGAAGCAGAGGTCATCCCAAAACTTGTACCTGATGTATTTACTGCAAAACTGTCGGAACCGTCAGTAACTGTAAATGTCTCATTATTATTTATTGTTATTGTCGGTGTAGTAGCAGAAAATGTCCAGTCTCCGGAGGATGAGATTGTAGTTATACCCGATAAAGCTCCTGTTGATGCCAAAGACCAGGTTGTCCCACCGGTTAATGATAGAGCGGTTGCAGCCTGGTTATTACCCAGACTAATGGTATTGACATTCTCATCGATCATAAACCAGTTATTTGTTCCATCCCATACTCTAAAATCTCCGGTATCAGAGTTTTGGCCTACAAGAACATCAAGATTTGCAGAACCAGCATCAAATGTTAGAGCACCCTCAGTACTTGAAATATCTATCGTAGCACCACCATTGTAGGTAGATTGAAGACTGCTGCCTGCTGATAAATCTATCCATTGAGAGCTATTATTTCTGTAGTAAAATCCGGTTCCATCCGCGTATATGTCACCTACATTAGGGGCAGATGGCTGAACGCCAGTTCGAAGTCTGGCTGTTGCTCTGGTAGTTGTGGAAGATGGTAGGTCAATAAATGCAGTAGGCGCTGATGTATCTATACCTATACTTCCGGTATTAGCATCAGCAAAGAAAATATTTTTGAGATTTGGCCCGCTTCCATCAATTCTAAAGTCCGAGTCATTACTTTGTCCGTTAATGATAACAACACCACTGCTGCCAAGATAAATATCGGCTGTAGCCAGCGAAATACCGCCTACTATTAGATCATTTCCAACTCTTATATCCGAACTTGCACTTATTATTCCCGAAACATCCAGCTCAACTCCGGGATTGTTATTATTTATTCCCACGTATCCTGAATTTTTTTCTACAAAAAGATCATCCAGGTTAATAGAAAGATCTCCTGTCATGGAAAATTCGGTAGTTGGACCGTCAAAAATAACAGTAGTATCATCTATCGAGATATCTCCATTTACGTCAAATGTGCCATCCATAGTTAAGGTATACCCGTTATTAAATGTGTCTGAGGCGTCGGATCTTAATAATGATGTTGAGTCAATGTTATCCAGAAGATTTGCATTATCAGAGGTTTTGGAGTTGAAAGAGTAGGGAACTGCGCTTAATACTCTTCTTGGATTAAATGTTTCTCCTTCAGAGAAATCACCGTTGCCGCTTGTATCAAATTCCACTTCTATAAAAAGTTGGCCTGAGGTAAGGTCAGGACCTCCGTTTTGATTACAATTAGAAAATGTACCGGAACAATCTAAAGTAAGATTAAAAATACCGTCATTATCATAGATTTCGACATCTGATTTTGTTTCTTGCCAAACAAGCGTACCGCCGCTTGAGAGAGTATAAATATTTATTCTAAAATCACATAAATCAGCTCCACCCTCGTTTACGCACGCAGCATCAACGTTTTTGAGGTTTGTACCATCTGTATTTACAATTTTTCCTTGGTAATTAAATGATTCGTTAATAGCAGCAATTACACTGTGGTTAGACAGTGTACTCAAAAGTCCTATAAATATTGTTGTAACAACAAATAATTCTATTAAATCAACCTTATGTTTCGACATTGGGCAGCTTTCTACGTGATTATCTATTATAATAATAGCAAAATGGGAATCATTTGCAACATTTTCTAAACGTTGTCATAGAAATAAAAAACATTAATATGAATACATATTATGTTCAAATTATATTTCTTTGGAGAAAAAATTTAATATAAATGTCTTTTTCGTGCTATAAGATCAATAAATTTATTAATTAAATATCTGATATATCTAATCATATTTATTGTTTCCCATACAAAGATAAATATCAAAGTAAACAGTGATCCCCAGATAATAAGATCATAGTTATAGTTAATATAGATATTTTCACTGTATAGAGTATATATATCGGTGTTAAAAAGTACTTCCTTTTCTCCGATTCCTGGTTTATTAACTTTTATCAAATAATTACCCGGCCTTAAAGGAATAACATACTCCCCATCCTGACCTGAATACATAGGATTTGACATGGGAAACTGATCTGTATTGTAAAGCTCTAGACTTTTTGAAATCTCATTAAATTCATAGATAGTAATTTCGGCATCAGCTATTGGCGTATTATCAAAATAATCAAATTGGCTATACAGATTCTCAAATTTAGTATCCAGCTTTTTGATAACCTGACCCTTTTGTTTTAGCTCAATAAATCTTGTCAGTCTGACTATTTTCCCCGAATTCAACTCAAGTAATAGTTCAAGGGTCAACACCCCTGTTTTTTCGGGGGATATCAATTTTACATTTACTAATTCATCCGATGAGGTGTATTCTTTCTCATTAAATTTAACTGTAATTGTTTTTATTTGGCTAGTTCTTATTGCCTCTAGGGTTAAGGACATACCCTCGTAAATAATTATCTTATTCGTATCTAAAATTTTGAATAAATTATTCGGTTTGTTACCGTAATATAAGATCCAGGTAAACTGAAAGTCATCATCTTTTACAAGGGGATTTGATTCATTGTATAATTCATCGCGGTCGGACATCCCACCGTCATCCGTGTCCCATTTATTTGGATTTGTTTTATGTACAAAAAGTTCTTCATAATCGATTAAACCGTCATAATCCGAATCTTTAAGGTTTGGATTTGTATTAAAAGTATTTACCTCATCTCCGTCAAATATACCATCCTTATCAGAATCAGAGTCAGTTGCAACGGTATGATATTTATAAATCTCATCATAATCATTTAGACCATCGTCATCCGTATCCACCTTATTTTTATCTGTACCGTATTCTTCCTCGTCAACGTTACTAATTCCGTCGCCATCGCTATCACCGCGTCTATCAAACGGGGGTGTTATAGTTCTTGGCCATGTAATTGGTAAACTATCATCATTAGGATCTAAAGGATTTTTTCTATCATGAATTTCGTCGTGATCTGATAAACCCCCTCCGTCTGTATCCATAAGATGGGGGTTAGTACCATGCTGGTATTCCGGAAGGTTTGTTAACAAATCCCCGTCTGCATCCTGATCTGCATCCGAAGGATCGATAGGATTAAAACCATATTGAATTTCCCACCAATTTGGCATTCCGTCACTATCCATATCGGGGTGTACATAAGCGTTCACATTTGTATTTTGTAATGACTGCGCATAAGAAAGATAAAATCCTGAAGAAAATACTAATATAAAAATAAAAGCAATGTAAATTTTTTTTGTGGGCATTAGATATATTCTACCTAAATAAAACAAAATAGGGGAGTATTTACGCATTTGAAGAAATAGTAATAGTTACAACCTGATCGTAACTTCCCGCAATGGTTGTACCGGTGATACTGGCTTTATAGTTTATATCAAAAGTGGCATTTGAAATCTCCGTGGCGGTGTAGGCAATATCTGTGGGATTAGTTGGAAGAGCGTCATCTCCTGCGTCGTAGGGAGACTCAACAGTTATATTTGCCACATTATCTACCGAAATACCATATTCCTCGCTACCTGCGGTGACTGTATCATCGGCCACAGAATTAATTGTATTACCAAATCCGTCATCAAGATCTCCATCAGAATCTATCTGCACGGTAATTCCGGTTCTGTTATTTGAATTTACGGTATAGGTTTGGTCAGCCTCATTTACACTCGCAGTACTAAGAGTTCCAAGTTGAATATTTGTAGTGTCGACTGCAATATTTAAAAATAATGGAACTTGAGTGGAGACAAGTGTTGTGTTGTCGTTTGTTTTTATTGCCAGACCAAAATCTATAGGAACATCCGTAGAATTTTGTGTATTAACAGCAAGTGATTCTTGAGCATAGGTAGTTGTTGTATAAGATGTGAGAGCATCAGTCATAGTAATTGTGACTGCCAAACCGGAATCTATAGTACCATCAAGTGTAATAGTAATGGTGTTATCGGTATCGTTGTTTGTACGTGTAGGTGTTGTTTGGCCGGTTACAGAAATATTTGTTCCTGTTGCATCAACATTTGCAGTAGAGGGAAAGGTAAGAACAATATCAAACCCTGTTTGTAAAACAGTGGTTCCGTTGGCAAAAGATATTGTAGTTGTTCCTGGGCTTGCGGATTGAGACCACACCCCGTCATTTAATTTTTCTGCTTTTGAGAATTTGTTGTTTAATAAAAGAGAAACTATAAGAAAAATAATAAAAATAAAGATATGTAAAAGAAAATTTGTAAGTAATAAATTTTTATTTTTTGCTACCGGGCAGTACATATATATTATGTAGTATCTATTTTGATACACAAAAAAATATTTGTCAATAGATTGGTTGAAATTTAGAACAAATTTATTACTCTAAATACTATTTTTTGAAGGAAACAAGGGCTCTCCAAAGGATGAACGCTCCGATAATTATTGTTAATGATGCCGCGGCGATAAATTTTATCGGAAGTAACCAAAAGATAATGGTTGTTTCTATTGGAAAGTTTTTACTACCGTATCTAGCGACCAGATCAATTGTAAATTTACCAATAGGAGGAACAATAGCTCCTGCTTTTTCCAGGGTAAAGCTTTGTGATAACTTTCTTTCCGGTGCACCGGGAAGAACAGCACCCTGATCCTGGTTGTATATAAATGATCTATTTTTACCACCATAACCTCCGCCAACATAAAACGCTCCTAAAGGTATACCATGCACACTACCCTCGTTTTTAAGATAGGTAATAAGTTCCACCTGGGGATTATCATTAAAATATATTTGTTTGTCTGTGTAGGCCTTTGTAATTCTAATATCCTCTTTCACATCTCCGGGTACATTTACAAGCATTAAAGAAACTAATCTTCCAATAGAAGCAATGGCAGTTCCTTGATTTTCTGGGGATTCTGTTTGTACAAAGAATGCCCCGTAGTGGCCTCCTGCTTCCGCATTTTCCGGAATTGTAATAGTTGCCTCAACTTCTTTAACCTCGTTATTTTCCAGCTCAATTTTATCCGTTGGAAGCTTCACCCATTGGCTAAGTGAAAATTTTGCCAGATCTTCGTTTTGGGTATTTTTATTTTCAAAAAAAGTAGGGGTTCCGGTCTCATTAAAAACAGTAAAATCCTGCATGAAGATATACAAAGTTCTTTTTGCACCTGAATAATTCCCGATACTAAATTTTTGCACATAGGATTTCCCGGGATCCACACTCAAGTTCACCTTACCGGGAGATAGTTCTATATTAAAACCACCCGTTGTTTGAGCTTTTAATTTATGGGAAAGAAGAAATGATGCGAATAGTATTGCACTTGTAAATATTGCACCCGTCAAAATTTTTGTAATATTTTTTCTACTCATATAGATTATAATAATATATCTTTGGGCAGAAAGTAAATAGCTAAAAAATTTATAAATTTATGCGATAGTAGCAATTGTGACTGTGACAACTTGATTGTAGCTTCCTGCAACTGTGGTACCTGCAATACTTGCCTTATAAGTAATATCCAGCGTTGCATTTGCTACCGATCCTCCACTTGTGGCGATATTATTTGCAGCCTCAATAATATCGTTATCTCCGGTAATATAATTAGCATCTACTGTTAGACCAGAAGTGGATACAGCAATACCGTATTCTTCAGATCCGGCTGAGACGGTGCTGTCTCCGACATAGTTGATCGTATTTGAACTTGCGTCATCCAGGTCACCATCTGTGGCAATTTGCATAGTTATTCCAGTTTGATTATTTGAATTAATTGTATACTGCTGGGTTGCCTGGGAAACACTTGCTGTAGAGAGAGTACCTAGTGCCATAGTAGTATCGTCAATAGCCATATTTACGAAAAGAGGAACAGAAGCTGTAATAGTTGTTGTGTTGCTGTTGGTCTTTATGGCTACACCAAAATCAACAGGCTGATCAGTGGCATTTAATGTGTTTATAGCTAGAGATTCCTGAGCATAGGTTGTTGTTACATAGGCACTAAGACCATCAGTCATCGTTATGGTGACTGCAAGACTGGAATCTATGGTACCGTCAATATTTATTGTTATAGTATTATCTAAAGTATTATTTGATCTTGTAGGTGATGATTGACCGGTGACAGATATATTAGTTCCACCTTGGCTAACGGTGGCTGTTGAAGGAAAAGTTAGAACAATGTCTGAGTTTGCGGGTAAGAGAGTAGCGCCGTTTGTGAAAGTTACTGTGGTTGTGCCGGGACTGGCGGATTGTGACCATGTGCCATCGGCAAGTTTTGCTGCTTTTGCAATTCTATTACCGGCAAATACAGCCAGTAAAAGAAAATATATTATTGTAAAAAATGGAATAGTCTTGAGCACTAATTCTTTTCTTTTTAAAGTTTTAAGGCAGTACATAATTACATTAATTGTACTGATATATTTTCACTATTGTCAAGTGTTTGTATGAAATTTATGCCAAATATTACTTTTATCTGTTAAAATATCCTTAATGCCTGTATTAAAATTTGTTAAATCGATTAATTTTAAAACATTATTTTTTATTTTTTTAGTAATTTTTTGTATAAAATATGTAATCGCCCAGGAACCTCAAAGTCCTAATTTTATAATTAAAGGGGATAACCTATCCTCAGGATCCGGTTTTGGGTCATCAACAAACTACTCATTAACAGCAGACATCAATCCATTTTCAGACTTAGCAAATTCGGCTAATTTTAGGCAAGAACTTGGGTACAATCCAAGACTTCAAGCATTCACTCCGTATCCGGTTACTTTACAGAATTTGGAAAATTATTACGACAGGTTAAAGATGATTATTGTGCAATCTAATAATCCCGATGATACAATTTTTGCAGTAATTTTATCCGATGATAATTTTACAACTTATAAATATGTACAAAACGATGGTACTTTAGGTGACGAGTTAGGTGCGGAAGATTACAGGGATTATGATTCATGGGGTGGCACGGAAGGCTCGTTTATTTTGGGGCTTAAACAAAGCACTTCTTATAAAGCCAGAATTAAGGCACTAAACGGTGATTTTACAGAAACAGGATAC
>MEUV01000036.1:22000-28458 GCA_001772575.1 candidate division WWE3 bacterium RBG_19FT_COMBO_34_6
TTACCCTGGGAACTCTCAATGTTAATAGCATTTCTCAAACAACAACTGTGGATGTCACAGTTAACACTAATGCATATTCAGGCTATCAAGTTTATATAAGTGATACAGGAAATGGAGTTAACGGCGGATTATTCCATAGTGGAGGTAACCTAATTCTTTCAGCAGATATGGTGCTTTCTCCCGGTGTAGCGGGGTATGGTGCGCAGGCGAGTTCACCTTCTGCTATTGTTGATCCGAAATATAATTATTCGGGAAATACGGTTGGCGCAGTAAATATTTCTGATAATCAATTATTTTCTAATTTACTTGCAGCTACAAATGAAGCAGCAACAGTTATATTTAAGGCTGCTATGTCTCCGACAACCACAGCAGGTGATTATTCCGACATTATATATTTTACCGTTACCCCTAATTTATAGAACAACCCATTGACCATGGTCTTTTATAAGAGATAATATTTTCATATGGAAAATAATATTCCTAACCAACAGACTCCTGTAAATCCGGAAGTTAACCAACCTATACAACAACCGGTAAGGAAAAAAGAGAAATCCAGCTGCGGAAAGATATTTGCCTGCTGTTTTCTGTTTGTTTTTATCATAACCGGTACAGTATTTTTTCTCGGATACCGTTTTTATAAATCATTAAAACAGGAAGTAGATCTCGGTGTGAGGTATACCCAAAAAGATTTTTATAGTTTTATTAATAAAACCGGTATTGCCTTAGAGGGTAGTCCTGAAGATCTATGTTTTGCTTGTCCGGTTTCTTATGAAGGCGAACAGAAAGCGGATATAAAATTAACTAATGAGGAGGCATCCGCATGGATTGAGATGTTGAATAAAAAACTTCAGGTGATTGAAGGAATGCAAGTAAAATTTGAGAACGGTAACATTAATATCGCTACAAACTTTACCTATGAGGGTACCAAGCTTCCTATTTTTATATCAGCATCTGTAGAAAAAATTGACGAAAAATCAGTAAGTATTGATATAAGTCAGTTAAAACTGGGAGGTGCAATATCCCTTCCCGTAGATCAGATAGGAGAAATAAATACGGAAGTTAATAATTTTGTAAATAGTAAACTTGAGGAGATGGACGGATTGTCTATAGAATCTTTGGACATCGGTAATGGTTACGCAAGTTTTAAGGGTACTCTTCCTACCAAAGTTAGCGGAATGGAGGATAAATAAATGCTAAAAGATGAGATACCTCAAGAAGAAACCCCATTAGTAGTGGACACTCCTATAGGAAAAAAAATGATTCCAATTTCTGGAATTGAGCTCGCGAGAGATATATGGGGGAAAGGTAGCGACAGAAAAGTCGAGAAAAATATTACTGATGATATTATATATCCTGACGAAGTGAGAATTATTGATGTAAGTGATAAAGACGTGACTTTATCTATGAAAGAAACCTCTCAGGTAGTTATAATACCCCTAGAGTATCTTCCCGATTATGAAGGTTGATTTTATCACAGAATAATGTATAATTTCCGTAAACTTTTTAATTAACAAAAATCTTGTTTTACGGAGAGGAGATATGAGCGGATTAAGGTTTGATTTTTCCGAAATTCTTCTTACAGTAAAAATAGACTGTGTTACAGATATCCGTATTGCTCAAAAATACCAATTATTAATAGTTTATTTTACATGGCAGAATGTGGCTCTTCATCGTGTCATTATGGGAGATTCCTCTGATTGGTCGGAGCCTATTCTATCAATGCTTTCGGACCGAGATGGAGCCATCATTGAGAAACCGGTAGAGTTTATTAGTACAAAGCAATTTGAAGAATATTCTAAAAATCATACTATATTAAAAAATTTTCATTACGATTGGTGGAATACTAAGTTATAAACCCTTGTATTCCACTTTTTTTGTTTCTAGACCAGTCTTAAATTGTTCTGTACAATATTTTTATGTCTAATATAGAGAAAACCTCCATCTTTAATGCTGATGTATATGATGATTTAATAAACTCAGGAAGCGGAAATCCATTCGAGGGAGTTAATTTAAGCCCATCTGACAAAGAAATATTGGAAAAATTGTCAGGAGAAAAAGATAAAAAAATGCAACAGGAGCTTGAGGAACTTAGGGGGCTTGTGGGAATTAATGAAACAACCGGACTTTTGTATTGGAAATCTTCTATTGCACAACGGCAGATAGAGGCAGATTTTGCTGAAGCAGGAAGAAGAAATGAAGAGATATATATGATGCTTTTTGATGTGGATGTCTTAAAGTACCTAAATGATACATACGATTATTTCAAGTCCGATGAGGTTCTAAAAGTGATTCCAGTCGCTCTTAAAGAGGTGCTACAAGCCTTAAAAGATTCTATTGAAGCGTCATTAAGAAGATCTGACAGTGTGTATTCATTTGGAGTTGATGAATTTGCGAGTTACCTTTATGGAGCTAAAAAAGAAAGTATTCCTGAAATATTACAACGTGTCCAGGGTAGATTTGATGAAAAAATCAAGGATCTTGTTGCTAGCGGGAAAATACCGGAACAAATGGCGAATCAAGTATCATTTTCCGGTGCAGTTATGAAGGTGAAACCTGACAGGGTAGAGTCTAAGGATAAACGTCCGGGAATAAATTATAAAGATCCAAAAGAAAGCTTTTTGGAAGTTAATACATTGGCAAAAGAAGCTAAAAAGACAAGAAATACAATACTTGTAGAAGGTGACTCAACCATTTATCATTCCAGAAGTGATGTGATGATAGACATGGCTAAGGTAAAAGGATCATCTGAAGAGAATGGGGAGAGGTACAAACAGTAATGCAGATATTCGAACAATTTTATTGTTCTAAATACGCAATAATATTGTTGTATAAGCTTTGAATTATTGTGTAATTTTTAAAAATAGACACAAAAAAAATAAATGCGCCCAAGTTAATAAATAAAATGAGCGCAGTTTTTGTTCTAATATTCAAAACAAAAAATACGTAAAGGCAGATCTGATATAGTGTTAATTTTTTCCTTATCAAGATCCTCAAGTAAAAAAAAACACTGTCGGACGTTCTTTACTTAGAGGTTTCAAAATAAAAGTCTCAGGTTTAAAATTTTTGGTACGGATTACAGCATACCATCTTTCATTCAGCAAGGTATACCCAGCTATTGTTATATCAAGGTCAGGGTAGTGAGGAAACTTTAGATGTATCTTCTTATCGTTGTCTTGTGTGGGTATATGATTATTGTGCTTAAAAAAATCTATAAGCACTTGTTCCTTTTGAGTTACCTTCAAAATTTCAAATTGATCCGATGTAACCGTAGCAGCCATATGCATCTCCTTTTATTTTATTTGTTTTGTTACTGTGTAGATTAGCATTTTTTTATGCTCGGAGCAAATATTATAGGTCTATTTATTATAAAAAAATTGGAGAGGATTTAAATTAATGCATGTTTATATTAAAATTGAAATATTAAATTTACCAATAAAAAAATTATTATTGTAGTTATTATTGTAGGGAGTGTATCACTTGCCGTATTGATCAGTTGGATACAACTTTCAAAGATAAATAAAAAAATTTTAGTTAGCCAAACACCTGCTTTAAGAGAGTGTATTAATGTCTATAACAAAGCCATATTACTAGGTAGTGAATGGTTTTTAAATAATCAGAAGGACCCGTTTCTTTACTACGAGTATAGCTACCTTGCTAAGATCCACCCGAATACAAGTTATCCCCTAAGGGAAATGGGCGCTCTTTGGTCAATTACAAAGATATCTGATTTTCTTAAGAATGAAAAATATGATGTATTGGCTAGGAAAGGTTTTAATTATTTTGAAAATTACTTTACATATGATAAAAATAATGACTTCTATTATATAAATATAACACCAAATAATATAAAGTTAGGATACTCGGCTTTTATGATCGCTACCTTACTTGAAATAGACCATCCAAAAAAGGACGAGTACCTTAAAAAGCTGGCAAACGGTATTATTTATCAGCAAAATAAGAACGGGAAGTTACGCACTCATTTTTATTCGGAAGACAGCGCAACCAGCCAGGATTATTATCCCGGGGAGGCTCTCATGGCGTTGATGCTTCTTTATAAGAACACAAAAGATGAAAGGTATCTTGGTGTGGTAAGCAAGGCATTTCCTTTTTACGTTAATTATTTTAGAAAAAATCCTACCACGGCGTTTGTTCCCTGGCAGTCCCGCGCCTATTCAGAATTTTATTATGCAACACAAAACCGGGATGCAGCTGATTTTGTTTTTGAGATGAATGATTACATGCTAAAATTGCACAGCCCTAAAGATGTATGCAAAGATTTTGTTTTTTCACGGGGGATAACAACGGCGGTATATACAGAGGGTGTAATTAAAGCCTACGACCTTGCCAAAGCTTTGAAAGATGAGCAAAGAGCTGAATGCTACCGTAATTTTATTAAAGAAGCTTTAGATCACATCTTATCATTACAGGTTATTGAGAATGAGAAAAAAGAAGCTATAGGGGGATTTTTGAGTAGCAAAGTATCCCAGACAATGAGAGTAGACAACAATCAGCATGCTGTTATGGCACTTATAGATGCTTATAACTCCGGGATTATTGACAACTCATGCGTCAATTTGAAGTAAGATCCGCGGTGTATAATTACCATATAAAATTATCCTTAATCTAAGCTGTTGTAAAAGTTGGCAGGGGTGGGGGGAATCGAACCCTCGTTAACGGTTTTGGAGACCGTTGTACTACCACTGTACGACACCCCTATGGAGCCTGGGGAGAGGATTGAACTCTCGGCCTTCTCCTTACCATGGAGACGTTCTACCACTGAACTACCCAGGCGGAAGCATCATATGGTGCCGAGGACAGGATTCGAACCTGTGTAGACGTAAGTCAACAGTTTTACAGACTGCTCCGTTTGGCCACTTCGGTACCTCGGCAATACTGGAGCCGAAGGTGAGGATTGAACTCACGACCTATCCATTACAAGTGGATTGCTCTACCACTGAGCTACTTCGGCTTAATTAGCTCCCAAATTTTATCACGGGTGGGGTATCAATCCAAGAATTTACTAATTTTTATTTATATCTTCATTTTTATTTATATCATTGTCACTATCATCAATCTCTTCCTCAATCTCTTTTATTTTTAAAGCCTCAAGACTTTCCAGTTTTTCAATTTTCTCTTCCCATTTTTGTTGCGAAGAGTGAAGTAAAGATAACATTAGAAAAGTTAATATAGTGGTTGTTGTATTAATAACTAATTGCCATGTTTGTCCAAAACCTACAATAAATCCACTTAAAAACCATAAAATTACTACCAAGACAGATAGTGCGAACCAATAGGGAGATCCGACTATCTTGTCAATAAAATCGGCAAAAGCTTGGAATTTCCTGGTAATTCTATTCTTTTTGGTTTTTAATATAATGTCTTTCATTTAAATATATGTTATCGGTATTAAATAACTATGTCAAATGAATATTAACCTATAGTGACATAGGTTTACAAATATGTTATTATTATATTTAACAATCAACCCAATTCTTTTGATATAGGAGAAACATCATGGCAACAATATCTTCGTTAGTATCCTCGCAACCTTTATCCTTGAGCGATGTATATCATCTGATACTTTTGGATGAAGAAAAAAGTCATACAAGGCCAAGAATACATGGAGGATCAAAGAGTAGAGTTAACTGCAGATGCGGCAATTGTGGCTCCAAGATGAACAGCACATCTTGTGTTTGTATTAATTGTGGTAGCAAGTGCCGTGAGTGCGTTGACTGAATTGGGTTTATCAAATATCTAAGGAGATGAGCATGGACGTATTGCAAGTTGATAGTATCTGACCGGCGGGAATAATGTTGTAACTATAGAAATAAACAACATCCCGTCGGTCAAAATTTTTCCCTTGTAAAAAATAAAATAACGTGATTTAATCCATACTGCTATGTCTAGAGTATGTGAAATATGCCAAAAAAGATATCTAAAAGGAAACCTTGTCCCAAGAGGAATCGGGCAACGTGTTACCAATAGGGCTATCAAGAAACAAAGACCGAACATCCGTACTAAAAGAATTGAAATCGGAGGTCAAAAAATAAAGTTAAGAATATGCGCTTCCTGTGTTAAAAGGATGAAGTTTGACCTCAAAAAAGCAGAAGAGCTATCCAAAGCCGAATAATTCTCACAAAACCGTATATCCTCTTGTAAAACTATCCCAGTCAATAATATTTTTACCTTCAATCTGTAATTGGTTTAATTTAATTTTATTCCCAACCAGTTTTGCTGAATAGATCTTTACCCTTAATTGTTTATTAAAAATGTCTTTTACTATAACCCTATCTGCTAATTTTTCATTTTTTTCCAAATTTCCAAGTGTGGTCCATGAGATTGGCCAAGGGAAATAAGCTCTTACTTGTCTTTCTATATTAACTATGTTATCCCGCCAATCTATTAATGCATCATCTTTTTGAATTAACGTGGAAGTAGGATTTGTTTTTGAATAACAA
>MEUV01000037.1:0-6950 GCA_001772575.1 candidate division WWE3 bacterium RBG_19FT_COMBO_34_6
TTATTAAGCCTGCTTTTGGCTAATTCAAAAAATTCCTGGGTGGTAAAATGAGCAGGGATTGAATATAAGGAATAATATACATCACTAAATATCAGATCATACATGTTAGCATTGTCGTGAAGCAACCGACGGCCATCATCTGTATAATTGGTCAAACGTTTTGTATCGTTCAATTTAAAATATTTTTGAGCCGATTCATATAACGACGGTTCGATCTCGGATACGTCTATCATGGCATTTGGTAGATCCTTAAGCAGTGCTTTCGGAATTGAGTAGGCACCTCCGCCAATAACAAGAGCACGGTTTATATCAGGTTTAAAAACTTTGTATATAGAATAATATTTTGTATAGTTATAAACTAATTCATCGGAATCCAAAAACATTGCCCCCGAGCTGCTGCGATCCTGTTTAAAAAATCTGGCCAGTCTATCGTCATACTTACCGTCATAAATAGTAATTCTTTCATAGACACCATCCCGGCTGTAGATAGTATTCTTCCCTTCTAACTGAGATATTGAGTGCATCAAATAAATTCCGATGATACAAAATAAAATTATTTTAAAAATTTTTTTTTTGGATAAACCAAGTCTTATAAGAGGAATTAAGCCTAATAAAATTAGGATGATTGCAACGGATAAAATAATTTGGTTAATTCCAAATCTGGGGATTAATACAAATCCGGTAAACAAACTGCCGAATATACTACCTAAAGTAGACCAAAAGAATATTTCACCGGTTATACTTCCTATACCTTTTTTAGGGAAATATTGCCTTTGTAATTTGATTGCAAACGGGGATAGAGTCCCTAATAATAAACTTGGTAAAAAAAATAACAAAATGGCGGAAACAAGAGGACCGACAGTAATTGAAAGTACGAACCCAAGTAATGGAAGCAAAAACAACATTAAAAAATGAAGTAGGATGATACTAAAACCACTTGTTAAAATTATTGAATAGAAAATTTTCTCAGAAGGATTTTTGTCCGCCAGTTTACCACCAAAGTAATATCCAAAACTTAAAGCTGCGAGTACGATGCTAATTACGCTCGATACTGTAAAGATAGTGTTGCCATAATAAGGTGATAAAATTCTGGTCGCTACAATTTCGATGACCAAAACGCATGCGCCGGTTAAAAACACAACAACAGGTATGCTATATTTTTTAAAATATTCCATAATTATCCGATACTGGTGCCGTGGGTGGGAGTCGAACCCACACAGGCTTATCGCCCAGTGGTTTTTGAGACCACCGCGTATACCATTCCGCCACCACGGCTTATACTTTGTGATTTTAACATAAAATTTGATTTTTTTGACAAATTTGATATTATTCTTATCCCATAAACTAAAAGGAGATTGCCATGCTCAAAACAAAAGTAACTACCAAATGCGATGACTTTGTTATAACAAGAGTTGATGGAACAAATGAATTCTTTTACTATAAACCAAAAGGAGGAAACAAGGAGTCCTGTGCTGAATTTGCCTTAATAAGTAACCTAGAATCAGGTTCTTTACCCAAAGTCGGCCAAGAAATAATTATATTTGAAAAAGACGGTATTACTGAATTTGTTTTGTGCGATTAAATTTGTCTAAAAAGCCTTGAGTTTCCCACTCTCAGGGCTTTTTTGTATTTTTATTCAACCGAAGGTTCTTTTGATACCTCAAAAAATCTTGTTCTATCAGCCTTAAAGTATAAATCTATCTCCCCTGTCGGCCCGTTTCTGTGTTTTGCCACAATAAGTTTGGCATTTTCTCTGTCCTCTTCATCCGGGCGGTACAAAAATATGACGATATCAGCATCCTGCTCAATTGAGCCGGAATCCCGTAAATCCGAAAGTTGCGGCCTCTTCTCCCCTCCTCTTTGTTCAACTGCTCTTGATAGCTGGGAAAGAGCTAAAACAGGTACTTTTAGCTCTCGGGCAAGATTTTTCAACGCTTGAGAGATATCGGATACTTCCTGTACTCTGCTTTCCTGTTTTTGGCTTCTTACCAACTGCAAATAGTCTACAATTATTAACTCGATTTTGTTATCAAGAAGTAATCTTCTTGCTTTTGTTCTCATTTCCAAAACACCTTGCCCCGGAGTATCATCTATAAAAATAGGCGCTTCCGATAACTCACCTGCAGCAATACCATACTTTTCAAAATCATCCGGTTCCAAATTACCTGTGGTTATCCTCCAGTTATCTATATCTCCCTGGCTGGAAATCAACCTGTCAACAATAGCCTCCTTACCCATTTCCAAAGAAAAAATAGCAACTCCGATATTGTGATTTACGGATGCGTGTTGAGCTATATTTAATGCCATAGATGATTTTCCTACAGACGGTCTTGCCGCCAAAATCACCAAATTTTCTCTTTGAAGGCCGGATAACATTCTATCTAAAGTTTTTAAACCGGTCGGGACACCTCTTAACGCGCCTTTTGTTTTACTTAACTCATCTAAACGTTCGAAAGTAATTTCCAAAGTTTCTTTTATTGGTACAAAATCTTGATGTATCTTATCTTTTGAAACATCAAATAAAAGTTGCTCTGCTTTGTCTAATAAACTATCTGTGCTGGCTTCATCAAATGCCAGCTCCCCTATGCGGGCTGCTGCAGTAAGTACAGATCTTTTTATTGCCTCGTCACGGATTATATGAGCGTAGTGTTCAATGTTTGCGGCTGTAGGAACTGTATTTACAAGTTCTGTAAGATAGGATACCCCACCGACCTTCGTAAGCTGCTTAATCTTTCTAAGTTCACCGGGTACTGTAATTAAATCCGAAGGTTCTCTTTTTTCATATAAATTTACTATTGCTCTATAAATCTCTTCATGTGCACTTTTATAAAAATGGTCAGGCCTTAAGTATTCAACAACTTTTATAATGGCGTCTTTATCTATTAACAACGCACCCAGAACTGATTTTTCAGCTTCAATATCATGGGGCGGGACTAAGGATTTTGATTTTTGTGCTTCATTCATAGTAGCTAATGCTGCGGGCTTAGCAAATAAACTTCGGTTTCTTCCGGAACTTCAAGACGGGAGGTGAGTTTTAATTTATCTATACTTTTTATACCATTTTCTTTTGAACCCATCTCCTCCATAAATTTTTTAATATCATCCAATTTTTCAGTTACTGGAGAACTTTCGGAGTGGTAATGCATTGGTATAACAATTGCGGGCTCGATTGAAGAAATCACCTTAGCTGCCACCTCCCCGTTGATGGTATAAGTCCCTCCAACAGGCACCATTAAAACGTCGATGCTCCCCAGTCTTTCCAATGTATCTGTTGATAGCTCGTGTCCAAGATCACCCAAATGCAACAAACTAAAACCGTCTATATCAATTTGATAAATTGTATTTTTACCTCTTTCATTACCATTTTTGTTATCATGATAAGTTTGTATTCCAAAAATAAAAGTTTCGGAAAGTTCATACTCACCCGGAGTATTTATTAGTATTTTATAATCGTTTATGGCTTGTAAATTTGAGTGGTCCTCATGTTCATGTGTAATTAAAACGGCATCGGCAGAGATCTTTGGCATTGGATAACCCGTCATTTTTGGATTATACGGATCTATAACAAGTGTTATATTTTTACCTTTTATTTTAAAGCAGGAATGCCCTATATATGTAATTTCCATATGGATATATTACCAGATGATGTGTGTTTAAGGTAGTCGTAATTTTGTACGGATATCGCCATATGATCCAAAATTTAGTACACTAATAGGATATGAGGGATATTTTACTTACACAACCATATAAGGGAACTGAGGATCTATTATTTGAAGATTTTCAAATCCAAAAATACATATTTGATATATGGAGAGATACATGTCTTAAGTTTAACTACAAAGAGTACATTACCCCGGTTCTTGAAAATAGCCGGATATACAAAGCAAAATCAGGTGCTGTCAAAGATGAGCTTTTTACATTAAAAGACCGTGGAGACCGTGACCTCGCCCTTAGACCGGAAATGACACCTTCGGTAACCAGAGTCGTTTCCTCAATTTACAAAGAAGTGTCTAAACCGATCAGACTTTTTAGTATCGCAAATTTTTTTAGAAATGAAGCTCCGCAAAAAGGAAGATTGAGGGAGTTTTGGCAATTAAATTATGATATTTTCGGATCAGAATCATTAGATGCCGACGGTGAGATAATGAGCATAGCCATAGAAATTATGCTTGCTTTTAAAGCTCCTGCCGGTTCATTCAAGTTATTATTCAGCAACAGGATATTGGTAAATGAACTGTTTGATCTACTAAAAATCGATCCATCCGTAAGAATAGAAACCGCACGTATAATGGATAAATACAGTAATCTACCAAAAAGTGATATAGTTTCTCAATTTAAAAAAAACAACCTTGATCAAAATACGGTTGACTGCCTGATTTTATTTTTGGAAAGCAGTAATTCCGATTTCAGCAATAAATTTCCTACACTTTTTAATGGTAAAGGTTATAGTCAGATTAAATATTTAATTGATTATTTAAACAAATTAGGATATAGCGATTATTTTGAATTTAAACCGTCAATAATCAGAGGTTTTGACTATTATGACGGTATTATCTTTGAAATTTATGACCAAAATCCAAACAATAAAAGATCTTTATTTGGAGGAGGAAGATATAATGGTTTAGGGGAAATTTTCGGACAGGAAAACATTCCTGCTACAGGATTTGCTCCAGGAAGTGCTACTACAAAATTATTTTTAGAAAATTGGAATTTAATACCGGATTTTATTAAAAATGATACGTATTATATGCCTTATCTACCAAATACTGATCTGGAAAAAAATCTTAATTTGGCAAGAAAGATAAGGTCAAAAGGTAAAGTTGTCGAAACGGATTTTTACATTAAAAGTATATCCGATGCAATACGATACGCAAATAAACAAAATTTTCAAAACATTCTGATATATGGAGAAAACGAACAAAAAAACGGTCAGATTTCAATTAAAAATTTGTCTGAAAATGATCAAACAATAAAGTCTTTAGAAAATTTTTTGTCTGATATATCATAAGAAGTTGATGAGATTTACAAAACTGCCCAAAAACTCACTTTCCTACTTTTATTTAGGTTTAATAATCACTTATATTATCTGGGGTGCAGCAGGTCCGATCATTAAACTCACTTTGGATTATGTCCCGCCTTATACTTTTTTGTTTATCAGGTTTTTATTAGTGTGTATTTTAGTCTTACCCCATGTACTTTATAACTTAAAACATGAATCGGTTAACCCCAAGGTTTATTTAAAAATATTTGTCTTAGGTGTTTTTGCTCAAACCAGTTTAATCTTTATTTTTTTAGGATTGAAATATACGTCTTCTCTTGAAGCAACTATTATAAGCTTGTTGGGACCGTTGCTATCTGTATGGGCGGGTCACTTTTTTTATAAAGAAAGGATCGAATTAAACATTAAGCTTGGTTTGGCCATAGCAACACTTGGTACTATTTTTGTTGCTCTGGAGCCGATACTGACAGAAGCGCACTTAACTGTGGAGGTGGAAAAAAGAATATTTGGTAATTTTATGGTCATTTTAAATAATTTATCTTTTCTTTTATATATAATATGGTCAAAGATCAGTATGGGTCAGAGCAACGTTATGATAAAAAAATCTCTTAAATATATCCATATGAAACCTATGACCAAAAGTTACTCTCCTATTTTATTAACATCTTTATCCTTTTATATTGGCCTTATTACATTTATCCCCTTTTCACTTTTGGAATTGGGCGGATATTTTGGTCCCGTTAGTTTCTCATTGATCGGTCTTTCTGCCATACCTGTTGTGGGAATATTATTTATGGCAATATTTTCATCAATTGTTGCTTATTATTTATTTGAATGGAGCTTAACAAAGGTATCCGTAAAAGAAACTGCTGTCTTTAGTTATTTACAACCGATATTTACTTTGCCTTTTGCTTACTGGCTTTTACGGGAACTTCCCAATACAAATATGATGATCGGTTGCATAATTATTGCCTTTGGGGTAATGATTGCTGAAATAAAAAAAAGTTGATATACTAGCACAGCCATGAAAGACAAGATCCATCCGAAAACATATAATAATTGCGTTGTTACCTGTGCTTGTGGTAATTCCTTTGAAACAATTTCCACACAACAAAATATAAGCGTAGAAATATGTAGTATGTGCCATCCTTTTTATACCGGTCAACAAAAATATGTAGATACCGAAGGACGTATTGATAAATTCAAGAAAAAACAAGTCGTAACAGAACAACTTAAAAAACTAAAAGAAGATTCAAAAAATACAAAAAAAGCCAGATCGGCAAATAAAATAGAAAGTAAAAATTCTACCCTTAAAGAACTTTTAGAACAAGCAAGAAAAGATCAAAGCTTGTAACTTCACTTTTTTCATTTTAATATCAAAAGGCATCTATGAATGAGACTATAGAAAATATAAATAAAGAAATCCAAAATCTTAAAAAACAGCTTGAGGATAGTAATAATCTGCTGACTAATACAGCTGATGAGGAATTTAAAAAACTGATACTAGAGGAGATCAATAATCTGAATACCCAGATAGATCAACTGAATAAGTCTATTAAACTTTTATCCGAAGAAAGATCAAACGAGGATAATAAAGATGATGATAGCGGTGTGATAATTGATCCCAATGCAATAATCCTGGAAATCAGAGCAGGTACGGGAGGAGATGAGGCAGGTCTTTTTGCCAGGGATTTATATAGAATGTATCTAAGATTTGCAGATCAAAAATATTTTAAATATGAACCGTACTTTCTGTCAGAAAATCCATCGGGAGGGATTAAAACGGTCGTTGTTGGCATAAACGGTAAAAATGTATACGAACTGCTAAAAAATGAATCCGGGGTTCACAGGGTACAAAGAATTCCTGAAACCGAGGCAGGAGGTAGGATACATACTTCCACAGCATCGGTTGCTATTCTCCCCCAAATAAAAAAAATAGATATTGAGATAA